>JAFOZC010000170.1 GCA_017391305.1 Oscillospiraceae bacterium
AGTACCGTTCTGTGCAAGTGCATTTCCAACTCATACTGCCCCGGGCGATGACATAGCATCGCCCCTACACAGACTCATCGGTAAGCTGTAATTTATCGCTCCGACCGAAAGTCTGGCACAGGCAAGGCTCCCTTGTGTAAAGGGATCTGTCAGCGAAGCTGACTGAGGGATTGTGCAGCGAAAGCTTATAATTCTCATGGAGACTTATGCGAATTTGTAACAGTTAAAACCTTCCACTACACAGCCCCCTTTTTCTATTGGAGACGGGAGATGGCCAGAGGAGCAGAGAGATAGAAAATTGTTCGAATTCGCATCACTTCCCATATAAATCTCAACTTTATCCTGCAACAATCCCTCACCGCCTTCGGCGGAGCTCCCTTTGCACAAGGGAGCCTTAGCCTCTACCATACCTTCGGTGTACTCGTCAAATCGATAAATTTGAGATGTATTGATTGGTGGGTCGGAGGCGGAAAAAAGGAGACTCCCAAGGGTGGAAGTCTCCTTCATGTAAGTATATCCGTTTTTCGCTTTTTCAGCTCTCGAAGCCGACTAAAAGGCCGCCTTTTTCTGCATAGTAGCTGCACAGACCGCCTGTGGCATAGATTTCGGCGCAGATGTCCCGAAATTCTGCTCTCAGTAGATCTGCCAGCTCCTTGGCTGCCTCATAATTCAGGCAGTGGGCAATGCGAACCTTGCCGCCCTTGTAGCCGAGCTCTTTCATCCGATCCATAATGGCTTGCAGAGCCTTCTTCGCTCCGCGGCACTTGTCCAGAGGCTCTAAGCGTCCGTCCAGAGCCTTGCCCACCAAACGTATGCCTAAAATGCCCGTAACCTTAGCAACCGCATGGCTGACTCTGCCGTTGTTTGCCAGATTCTTCAGAGATTCCAGCATGAACACCAGATGGGTTCTCTTGCTATATTCCTCTATCTCCTTGCATACTGTGTCAAAATCCGCACCCTGCTGGGTCATCTCTCGGATCTTCTCTGCCAGAAGCTGCATCTCAGGTCCTGTGGAAAGAGAATCCACCACACAGACTCGTCTGCCGGGATGCGCTCCTTCGTACTCCTCCTTGGCAAGACAGGCAGAATTATATGCACCGGAAAGGCGGCTGGTAATGGTCAGGCAGAAAACCTCTTCCGCATCTCCAAAGGCATGAAGCCAGTCTCCCACACCGGGGCAAGCGCTGGAGGTTTTTCCCTTATTCCGCAACAGATCCTCTACCATAGCCTCCACATCCAGAGTACCGTCATCCAAATAGGACTTCTCCGTCGTGTGAATCACGAGAGGTGCAGAGGCAAAGGAAACAGGGCTGAGAGCATGGATATCCCCGGAGGAATCCGCAACTATTTTTCTGTTCAATGGTGTTCTCCTTTTCTTTTATTGGATAATATTGTATCGGTTTTTTCAAAACTTGTCAAGAAGTTTTCCCAAAAGTCTTGACAATCCCGGAAATTGTTTTATCATGGTATACATACTAACACATATAGGAGATATTTTATGGAAATCGTGATTCTTTTGGCTGTTCTGACGATCCTGCACAGCTTCCAGACCCTGTTCTGCACCCTTTATACCTCCCGTTATCCGGGAAATGCCCAACTGGCTTCTCCGGTTTTCTGCGTACTGCAAAGCATTGTCATTGCCCTGTTCACCTGGGTTTACAGTGGCTTTGTTACCGAAGCTGCCCCTCTGACCCTGCTTTTCGGTGTCCTCAATGCACTGATGCTCTTCGGCTTCAACACCTCCCTGATCCAAGCCGGCAGTCGTGGCTCTTATGCCTTTCTGAACATGATGCTCCTCTTCGGCGGCATTTTGGTGCCTCTGTTCTATGCGGCCCTGTTCATCGAAGGAGAAAGCCTCAGTGCCATGCAGCTCTTAGCCATTGGGCTTATGCTCCTTGCCTTTGTCCTGATGAATATCAAGGAGATCCGCCTCAAGGGTGCCTCCGGTCTGTATTACTTTTTCTGCATCCTCCTGTTCCTGTGCAACGGCTTTTACGGCACTTTGCTGAAAATGCAGTCCGTTTACCGCCCGGAGCAGAAGGATATGATGGTGGTCATCTCCTATGGTATGATGGGCGTGATCGCTCTGTTGCGACTGTTTGCAAAAGAAAAGGGCGAGACCCTGAAGGCCTTCCGTCTGGGGAAAAAAGCCATCCTTCCCCTGATCCTCAGTTTGGTCAGCTCTGCCCTTGCCATCAATGTCCTGACCAGAGTCATGCCCCTTGCAGATACCGCCACCCTCTTCACGGTGGATAACGGCGGCGTGCTGGTACTGGCTGCCCTTTATTCCTTCCTGATTTTCCGGGAAAAGCCCCACCTGACCAAGCTTCTGGGCATGGTGCTGGCCATTGTCAGTATCGTGATCCTGAGTCTCTGATTTTTGCGGTAAATAAGTGAATTTATTAATGACAAATCCATAAATTTGTGCTACAATCATACTGTATTTCAACAACGAAAGGAGTTCCCATAATGAACAGATACGGCATTTGTGTAGAACTGAAGAATGTCCCCGTGTTAGATCCGGAGTTTATTCCCATTGCCCGTTTTAACCGAGAATTTTTAAAGGGCGCTTCCAAGCCTGTTTCTATCGCTGTAGAGCGTGCCGGTGGAGAAATGGCCACCTGCCACACCTTCATCCACGGCACAGAGGAAATGGCTCAGGCAGACCGCTATTACATCAACCGTCTGGTCAAGACCCTTCTGTGGGCCAAGGGCGGCTTCCGCATCTTTGTGGCAGGGGACGAAGCCATCTACGAATATTTGAAGGAAGCCTTCAGCGCAGAAGGTGAGCAGCGCTTTGACAGTGACTTCATGGCAGGGGTCTATGAACAGCCCTTTGAGGTCCTTTGGACAGAGCAAGTCCCGCAAGCCAAGGATTGCCCCCAGAAGATGGGCGGTCATCTGGAAGGCTGTCGCATCGGCTTCGATGCAGGTGGCTCCGATCGGAAGGTTTCCGCAGTGATCGACGGGCAGACCGTTTATTCCGAAGAGGTCGTTTGGTTCCCCAAGCTCCAATCCGATCCCCAATATCACTATGACGGCATCGTTGCCGCATTGAAGGCCGCCGCCGCCCACATGCCCAGAGTTGACGGTGTCGGTGTTTCCTCTGCCGGTGTATTCATCCGCCACAGAGCCATGAGCGCTTCCCTCTTCCTCCAAGTTCCCAAGGAGCTGCAGGAAAGCCACACCCGTGATATTTTCATCCGTGCCATTACGGATACCTTTGGGGACATCCCCTACTGCGTCATCAATGACGGTGACGTCACCGCTCTGGCCGGTGCCATGAGTCTGGAAGAGCCCTCTGTTCTGGGCATTGCCATGGGTACCAGTGAGGCCGGCGGTTATGTGGATGCCAACGGCTGTGTCACAGGTTGGCTCAATGAGCTGGCCTTCGTCCCCGTGGATGCCGCAGAGAATGCCATGATCGACGAGTGGAGCGGTGACATTGGCTGCGGTGTCAAGTACTTCTCTCAGGACAGTGTGATCAAGTTAGCTCCCGTAGCCGGCATTGAGCTGGACGAAGCTCTCAGCCCTGCGGAGAAACTGAAGGTCGTTCAGAAGCTCATGGAAGAGGGCGATCCCCGCGCCGCCAAG
This sequence comes from Oscillospiraceae bacterium, assembly GCA_017391305.1. Lineage (GTDB taxonomy): Bacteria > Bacillota > Clostridia > Oscillospirales > Oscillospiraceae > JAZOXB01. Next base: position 3,595 of record JAFOZC010000170.1, read on the forward strand.
GTTTACTCCTCCATCGGTGTCTATCTGGCACATACCTTGGTGTATTACCACGACCTGTATGACTGCAAGCATGTCCTGCTCCTGGGCAGAGTCATGAGCGGCAAGGGCGGCGACCTGATCCTGGATATGTGTAAGCAGGTTCTTGCTGACGAATATCCCGAGCTTAGCGAGAAGATCATCCCCAGCCTCCCGGACGAGAAGTTCCGCCGTGTCGGTCAGTCCATGGCAGCCGCCAGTCTGCCGGAAAGCAAATAAGTTATTCATTATCTAATAAGGAGTGCATATATCATGAGAGTAATTGTTGCAGAAAACTATGAGGCCATGAGCCGTCAGGCCGCCAACATCATTTCCTCCGTAGTGGTGAGCAAGCCCGACTGTGTTTTAGGTCTGGCAACCGGCTCCACCCCCATCGGCATGTACAAGGAGCTCATCAAGCGTTACCAAGAGGGTGATCTGGATTTCAGCAAGGTCAAGTCCGTGAATCTGGATGAGTACGTAGGTCTGGAGCCCACCCATGACCAGAGCTACCGCTATTTCATGCAGACCAACCTCTTCGACCATGTAAACATTGACGTAGCCAACACCAACGTCCCCGGCGGTCTGTCCGAGGATGTGGATGCAGAGTGCGCCCGTTATGACGAGGTCATCCGTTCTATGGGCGGTATTGATATCCAGGTTCTGGGCATGGGTCACAACGGTCACATCGGCTTCAACGAGCCTGCCGAGGACTTCCCCGTAGGTACTCATCAGGTCGAGCTGGCACAGAGCACCATTGAGGCCAACGCACGCTTCTTCGCCACCATGGACGAGGTTCCCCGTAAGGCCGTCACAATGGGCATCGGCTCCATCATGCTGGCAAAGCAGATCCTGGTCGTCGTCAACGGCGAAGGCAAGGCCGACATCGTAGCCAAGGCCTTCAACGGCCCCGTCACCCCCCAAGTCCCCGCTTCCATCCTCCAACTCCACCCCAATGTCGTCCTGGTGGGCGACAAGGACGCCCTCAGCAAGCTGAAGTTCTAAACAGCCACAAGCCAACATTTTTCCACAAATACATCCACAGGAGAAGATCCGACCCAAAGTGCCGAATCTTCTCCTGTTACTGTATAGTGGAGCTGCTGTCACTTCCGACTTCGCTTTTCCACAATGGAAAAGCGGGACAGCAGGACTCGTTTGGCTTCCGTTGCGTTGTCAAAGTCTATGCGAAAGCTTAGTTTTTTTCCATCCCGGAAAATCACATAAATATAATTCCATTCACCACTTGGTTTAAAGTCTTCTATGGTCCGAACCTGATCCCAGGTGTAGTCTCTTGTCGTACGGCCAAAGACTTCCTTGCGGATGCCATGCTCATGAAGGGTTACCTTCCATGTAGTAAGCTGAAGGACTAATGGCAGATTTATGACTATGGTGAAAAGGAGGAGTACCATACCCATCGCCCCGGCACCCTCGGCACCATGTATCCAAATTAATGCTTCCAAAGTCCCAATACCGAGCAGTAAAAGGAGAAAAAACACAGTTCCAAATATGCGGTACCCTCTGCGCTGCCGTATCACCACTGTTTTGTTTCTCCCTGCGGAAGCCCCGTGCTTTCCCTTTCGGCTTCTGTTTCCTCTTTTTCTCACGGCGAAAGCTCCTTTCTTTCATTGGAAAATTTCATACAATTTATACTCAACCTTATCCAATCCCCTCGCTGAAGATCGGCGCTTGCTGCGGAGCGAAGCATCCTATTGCGAATTGTTGTAGAAATCGGGATTTTTTCCCATTTCCATTGGGTTTCGTATGATATAATGCTTCCATATAGTCGATATGGAGCAGGTTGAGGCATATCCCCTTCCTTAACGGTTGAGGATGGAGGTTTTGTATTCTCTGGGGGTCATGTTGGTGAAGGCTTTGAAGCATTTGGAGAAGTATTGAGGGTTGTCAAAATGGAGAAGGTCGGAAATTTGGGAGATGTTGCATTGTCCCTCTCGGATGAGACGTTTGGCTTCTTCGATTTTCAGGCTGTTGTAGTATTTGATGAGGCCGCTTTTTCGGTATTGGGAAAAGAGCTGTTTGACGGTGCTTTCGCTTTTTCCCACTGCGGCGGCGATATCCGACACGGTAAGCTTGCCGTAGATATTGGCTGTGAGAATGTCCAGGATCTCCTTAACGGGATAGGGTACATCCACGCCGTCAATGTGGAAGCTTCGGCGCTGGTTTTTGCTCACTGCGGAGGTACTGCGAGAGAGCCTGATCAGGAATATCTCCAAAAGATTCTTTGTCATCTGGCTGCTACCGAAGGGAGCATTGGGGATCCGTTCTAACTTTTGCAGGAGAGGATTGGTTTCGTCCACCAATTTAAAGCACGACAGTCCCTCCTCGAAAAGGGTGGACAGCAGGCTCTTCTCCTCCGG
>JAFOZC010000171.1 GCA_017391305.1 Oscillospiraceae bacterium
ACTTCCCTCTCCTTTCCTCCTGGGGCTTTTCCACCCCCGGATCTACATCCCTTCGGATTTGAAAGAAGAAGACCTGCCCTATGTTCTCGCCCATGAGGAAGCTCACATCAAGAGAAAGGATCACTGGTGGAAGCCCCTTGGATATCTGCTCCTGACGGTCTATTGGTTCAATCCCCTCCTGTGGCTTGCCTATATTCTCCTATGCAGAGATATCGAAGGTGCCTGTGATGAGAAAGTTCTCCGTGACCTTGGACAGGAAGGAAAGAAGGCCTATTCCCGATCCCTCCTCCGTTGCAGTATTCCCAAGAGACGGCTGTCCGCCTGCCCCGTAGCCTTCGGCGAGGGGAATGTGAAGGGCCGTATTTCTTCCATTCTCTCCTACAAGAAGCCCACACTCTGGATCCTGATCCTTGCCCTGGTTGCCACAGCAGTGCTGTCTCTGTGGTTCCTGACAGATCCCGTCCCCTCCTATGAGGTTTGGTTCGATTTCATGCAGCCTGTGGAGGATTATGGCGAACAGTACTACAAGATGCAGTTTCCCCAAGAGGTCCCCGACTACCCGGACCTCCTTGTAAAGATCAGTAACAACCGTTTGGTAGTGGTGCAGGACGGGAAGACCCATTCCCCTTTCCCAAACCGCTATATGTTTAACGGCTTTTTTGCGGATATAAATCAGGACGGTTCCCCGGAGCTGTGCTGCAGTGGCTTTACCCATGTGGAGGGCTACCTTGGGTCTGACCCCTCTGCATATGTATACGACTTTGCTACAGGGGAGAGCCATTACGCCTCTCTGGAGCTTCCTTTCGGAGCTTATCATTTTGCCCTTGTTGATGGTGCTCTTACCCTTTGCAGCTCCGACTTCAATAGCAACCGGATATCTTTCGATTTCAATTCCCAATTACAGAGCAATCTAAAGCTGCTCCGCGAGGCCGCTATCTTGTCTTACGGTGAGCCCCTCCTGGTTCGGGATGCCCGATCCGACAACACTGTCTTTGCATGGAGGGTGCAAGAGGCTCTATACCCCTTCTATTTATCTTGGGAGAGGAAGCGCCTATCGGAAATGGACGACGAAGAGCTGACAGCCTTCCTGTCCGGATCGATCCCCGATACGGACCGCATATCCGCCCCTCAGTTGGAGGCCGCCCGATCTGTGATTCACAAAGTCGAACAGGATCCCACCATTCCCCTGCATTTTGCCGTAGAGGAATCCTCTTGGGAGCTGAAGGTAAACCGTGCCGCCGCAGAATACTACGGCCATCCCTTTGCAAGCACCCTGCCCTTCCGGGACGGGGCTCTGACCCTTGCCCATGTCATAGAGCTGTCTCACAAGGGATATGCTCTAACCTGGGAAGATCTCTTTCCTTTCAAGGGCACAGATATAGGTTCCGGCCTGTATATCATGGAATATCCCATCAATGACCGCTATACCCTGATGTGCAGCGACGGGAAGCTGACAGGCAGTCCTATGACCGCATTCCTCATAGACAGCCAAACAGGCTTATCCATAGACATTCGGAGAGATCTGGTAGAGGGCTTCCTGCTCACACCTACACACGAAAAGTGGTTCGATTCTCCGGACTATGCCGGGATCCTGACGGCGACCCATCCCACGATCCCGGATCTTCGATTCACCTTCGATCGTGGGAAGGCGACGATCTCCATCGAGACAGAGGGTAAAGACAGGGATATCATCCTTAACGACGGGATCAGGAATGCCTACTTTGCAGATGTGACCTTAGACGGTGTAGCCGACCTGTGTTGTAGCTTTATTCTCGGCAACGGAATCTCCACCGCCGGCATCCTGTACTACGATCCCGTGAATATGACCAGTCATCATATCAGCGATACCATGGGCTATCAATATGCTCTGGCGGAACGGGATGGGCTCCTACAGATCCGTATCTCCACTGCTTCCGATCCCCATAAAACGGAGTACTACGACCTCCGATCCATTGCCACCGGGAACTTACCCGATCCCATGAATATCGGAGAACTCATAGAAAAGTTCCCCCAATATTTTAACCTAGATGCACAGCATGGCCTGGTGCTCTATGTCAGCGAATATAAAAGTGAAGCCTACGCCTGCCGTCTGATCTCCCATCCCGGAACCTCGACGCTGCCCGAAATTGACCTGACGCAGTTAGTTCCCTGTAGCTTCACCCAAATGATCCGCATTCTATCCACCTACAGAAATATCGAGTCCCCCCTCCATATAGTGGCCGTAGAAACGACCTATTCCACCCAACACTATGCCACCCCGGAGGAGTACGCTCAAGCCCTCCAAGACATCTTTACTCTCATTCCCCAATCCCTCTCCCCCATTATCACCCACCCCGGCAATTGATTGCTAAGTTCCGATTTATCGCTCTGTTCATCAATATTCCACCGCACCCTTGGCTCTCCCTCCGGGAGAGCTGGCGCGAAGCGCCTGAGAGGGCTCACTGCACCGATTCCACCTACAAACTACCCACAGAACCACTGCACCGATTCCTTATACGAAACTGCATTCCTCCACGAACTGTCTGCACATCCCTCTCCCCCTCCCTTCGGGAGGTACCTCGCCCGGAGGGAGAGGCAAGGGCTTTGAGCAAACTTAAAACAGAACGAT
>JAFOZC010000024.1 GCA_017391305.1 Oscillospiraceae bacterium
AAAAAGCACGCTTCGGCGTGCTTTTTTCAACGAAATAAATCCCTTACGGGATTTGTGAAATACGCTTTGCGTGTGAAATATTGCTACGCAATGTGAAATGTGCTGCGGCACATAGGGATTTATTTCATTTCACTTTCTGCATCAGCAGAAAATTTCACAATGACCGCAGGTCATTATTTCACATTTTCCGCAAGGAAAATATTTCACTTAATTCAGGTATGGAATATGTGTGTATTGTCGAGGTATTCTGCACCTGATCAAGTCCGTTACAAGACACAACTCCGTCCACTGTCCTGAATTGGCTATGCCATGATTTGCCTTACGGCACATTGTTTTTTGGCAATTCAAATCATGGAGCGTAGCGAGAAATCATGATGCCCCGCATCAATTCATGACACAAAGTGTCAAATCATCCATTTGCTAAATTTCAGTTTATCTCTCAGTTTACAGTATTGTATCTGTAGGGGCGGACGACCCTACACCGGCTCTTGCAAAACAGACCGACAAACTGAAATTTGATTCACATGATGAGGAGTTATTTGCACAGGCAAAATGCGCTTATTTTATAAGCTGCAATTGCAATCTTCTTGATTTTGTGGTACGATAAATTTACAAAATTTCGGAAGGAGGAAATTTTTATGTTGAAGGGTATTCGTTGGATCAGTGGGGTCTTGATCTTGGCACTGGTCTTTTCTCTGCTTCCCGTAGGGGTGGTTACAGCTGCCACGGAGGAGAAGGCTGTGGGAAGAGCAGTGAGCATTTCAAGTGTTTCCGTCCCGGCTTATGATGGGGGAAAGAGTTCTTCTTGGATGACCTACGACTGCGGTGCGGGGGTGACCCTGACAGATGCAAGCACAGAATCCAAAATGTGCATTGTTTCCAACACCAACAAGACAGAGTTCAATGACTATGTGACCAAGCTTCAGGATCAGGGTTACACAAAGATCTTTGCACGGAAGCTTACCGGTGTAACCAAAGAAAATATCTTCGGCAAATTCCTGTCCTCCGATGGAAGTCACAGTGTTTATATTGCCCTGTTCCCCTATTTGAATCAGGTTCGCATTGTTGTGGATAACAACACCGGCACCGTAGGACGCTATAGCTACACGGGCATCGGCACAAGCAGAACGGAATTGTACCTCTATTCCCTGTCCCAGCCCCATGACGGTTGGGGTAGTGGCTCCGATGCCTCCATGATCACCCAATACCGTAGCGGTGCAGGCTCCATGCTTTTCTTCAAGATGTCCGACAACAGTCTGTACATCATTGACGGCGGCAGTGGCAACCAAATGGGTGACCGTGCCTGTGAGGAGCTGTATGCCTTCCTCCGTTCCGTTACCGGGATCCCCGAAGGGCAACGGATGACCATCAACACCTGGCACATCAGTCATCCCCACAGTGACCATATTACAGGCTTCACCAGATTCCTGAATAAATACCATAAGGACTTCGATCTGCTGACGGTTCTGTATAACTTTGACATTGAAAGCATCTCCCGTAGCTTCCTGCAGGCAGTGGCAAAGCTTTATCCCGATGTGGGCTATTACAAGCCCCACACCGGTGACCAATACAGCGTATCCGGCATCACCTTTGATGTGCTCTATACCACGGAAGACCGCTATCAGCCCAACAGCAGTAACAAGCTGATCCTTGGAGATTCCTCCTGCATTGCCTATACCCACGAGAACAACACCTCTCTGGTGGTACAGGTCTGGATGGACGGGAAGAAGATCCTCCTGACCGGTGACCTGCAGAAAGCAGATGCTACCCTTATGGCCATGTATCCTGCCTCTGTACTGCAATCCGATGTGTTGCAGATCCCCCATCACGGCATTGATAACCATACGACCCTTGCAAAAACCGTTGCTCCTGCCATCGGCTTCACCAATCAGTCCAAAAAGGCTGTCATGAGCAGGGAGCTCTATTACAACAACAATTCCGGTTGGTATCCCTATATCGGACAGATCTATTATGCAGGAACGGAAACCGTAGGCTATGCCGCAGACAGCGGAGTGTTCTACCGAAAAGCCTTTGAGGGCTACGACAATCTGAAATGGTCCGACTATGTCTACGAGCTTGGAAAATCCAATCCTCAGAACGGGGAAAATGCCGTAAAGGATCCCGAAACCTATTACCGCTATACCCAAGCCACGGAGATCACGACCTCCAACCGCCCCTATATTATCGTGGACGATAAATTGGGCAGAGTTCTATCCTATGATGCCATAGGAGACGGAGGCGTGACCGATGCTCTGCCGGCTTTCTATGACGGAACACATTATTACTTCTCCGACTCTCAGCGCCGGCTGGTCAACTGGCTCATCAAGTATACCACCGCCGGAACAGTATCCGACCGTGCCGTGAGCTCCGCCGTTACCACCTACTATGAAAGGGTCATGATCAAAAAGTGGAGCGATGACTACTGGGGAACTCCCACCAAGAATCATGCCATCACCATCGGCAAGGATGATACCTTCACCTCCGAGGGCATGTTTGACACTTGGGCCTCCTTCTCCCAGCAGTTTTACACCAGCAGTAACTACACATGGATCGACAAGCTGTCGGACAACAGCTTCGTGATCTACCGCAACGACAACGGCACCTATTACCCCCTGTACCGTGACGGAAATATTGCCACGGAGCGAGGCTGGGGCATCAGCAAGCTGAGCCAATCCAAAATCAACAGCATGCGCAAATATGTAAAGACCCGCCTGTATTCCTACGAGGAGACCCCCTCTAATATGCTCCTCAGTTGGACCGGACACAAGGACTACTATGTCCGGACGGGAATTTCGGAAACGGATCTGATCAACATGCTGATCTCCGATATCCGTGTGAACTATTCCTTCGATACCTTTGATGGCACAGGCGAGATCTTCCACACCTCCCAGAACAAAAAGAATGCAGGAACTTATTGGTTCACCTACTCCCCTGCCTATGATCCCAATGTAGCAAGGGACTATACCGCAACCATCAACTACCGCTCCGCCAATGGAACTGTCCTGTCTCCGGGCAGCTTCACCGTCCACACAGCAGAAAGACCTGCGGAAGAGACCCAAGCCCTGTACTTTGGCTTTGATGACAGCACCGCAGATCGAAACAGATATTATTTCCAAGAGCAGTACGGAGCAACGAATTTTGACGGTAGCTCCCGTTGGGTCTTTACGGAGCAGAACCTCTCTACCGGCAAAACCGTCTCCGCTTCCGGCTTTGTGAACAAGGCAGAGGGCAATCTTGTTTACCGCATCCCCACTGCCGCAAGCTCCTACTCTGCCCAAACCTACTGTCTGGGGAATACACCCCTGAACTACGATCCTTCCTATGCACAGGTGGCGCAGATCCGTTTCCGGCTCGACAATCTAAAGAACACCTCCACAGAGCAGGGTTCCCTTCGCCTTTGGTACATTGGTTCCGACGGTGTACCGATCCAAGGAAAGGAAGCTGTCATAAGCTTCGACTGTGGAGAGTTTGAGGAGAAATACAAAACCCTTACCATCCCTCTGGAAAGCTATACCGGAGAGGTTAAGGGAGTCCGGCTGGAATTCAGCGTACCGGCTCTCAAGGATACCGCCAAGGAAGGTGCGATCTATGTGGACTTCCTTTACACAGGCCCCAAAGCCCAAGCACCCGAAGGCCGGTATACCGTGACCTTCCAAGACGCAGACGGAAGCCTCCTTGCCCGTCAAGTTGTTGCATTGGGAGACCCTGCCATATATGAAGGCCCCACTCCCACCAAAGCCCCCGATGAAACTTATCACTACAGCTTCAGCGGTTGGGATCTGCCTCTTGAGGGCATTACCGCAGATTTGACAGTGACCGCCACCTACAGAGCAGATGCCCACAGCTATGTGTACAGCACCATTGACGCTCTGACCCACAGAGCAAGCTGTTCCCTCTGCCAAGTGGCAAGCCTCGCACCCCATGTGTTTACAGAGGGTCTCTGCCTTTGCGGAGAAGCAGAACATAAAGAACCCCTGTTGGACCCGGCCCTCAAATTGGGACACAGTCTGAATTTGGCAAGTGACATTTCCATGAACTTCGCTGTGGCAAAAAGTCTCCTTGCAGACTTTGACATGGACACGGTCTATGTGGAGAGCGCCTTGGATATCTATGAGGGTAGCCGGAAGGTAGGTACCGAAGTCTTCCGTCTGGAGCCGGTACAGAAAGGCAATTATTATTACTTCACCCTCACGGGTATTACGGCGGTGCAAATGAATGACGGCATTACCTCCGTCCTCTACGGCACCAAGGCAGGACAGCCCTACTGCTCCCCCACAGATGAGTACAGCGTAGCCACCTATGCCTATGCCCAGCTGAGCAAAAACAATGCGGGAGACAAGCTGAAACAGCTTTGCGCCGACCTCCTGCGTTACGGTGCTATGACTCAGACCTTCAAGGATTACCGCACCGATCACCTTGCAGATGAATACATGACCCAAGAGCAAAAAGCCTACCTCAGCTCCCTCAATGCCGTAGCCTTCGGAAACCTCAACAGTGTTGGGACGGATTTGGCGGCTCCCACCGTCACATGGGCAGGCAAGGCACTGGATCTGGCTTCCAAGGTGACTGTCAAGTATATCTTCGATCCCTCTGCTTATCCGGGACAGGTAAAAGATCTGAGCCTCCATGTTGCCTACCTTGATGTGGAAGATGTTGTGCGGGAAGCGGTCATTTCCCAAAGTGAGGTTTATGACAGTGCCCGTGGTCTGTATGTTTTCTCCTTTGACGGTCTGCTGGCGGCAGAACTCCGCACAGCCATCTCCGCCCGGATCTACGCCGGCACAACACCCGTATCCCAAGTCCTCCGCTACAGCCCCGACACCTACGGCAACAACAAGACCGGAGCCTTAGGAGAGCTGTGCAAGGCACTGTTTGCGTATAGCGATTCCGCAAAGGCATACCTTACAAATTGAAATTTGAGAATTGAAAAGTAGCCGTAAATAAACCATCCTCCCAAAGGGACTGTCTCAAAACTAAAATTCTCAGCGTAGCCTCTGGCAAATCGTTTCGAGCAAGTTATGCACAGATTTATAGGTTTTTGTGCATAAAATTTGAAATTTCCCCTGAAAAAAGGCACACCAAACCAAGGTGGCAGATTTTACCACCCTCGGTTTGGTGTGTTTTCGGTTGTTTTCGT
>JAFOZC010000172.1 GCA_017391305.1 Oscillospiraceae bacterium
ACATCTGCACCCAAGAGTGCGCCATAGTGCCTGCCGCAGGAACTCCGAAGAGCTGATCGGAAACGGTGCAGGCTGTGCCGTGACAGCCACCGATATAGGCTGCTCTGGCGCCTAAAATAGCGCCCTGCTCTCCCTGCGCCCGTCGAGAGCCGAATTCCAGAACAGTTCTGCCCTGGGCTGCCCGAACCACACGGTTCGCCTTGGTGGCAATGAGGCTCTGGTGATTCACCGCAAGGAGCAGATAGGTCTCGATCAGCTGTGCCTCAATGGCAGGGGCGCGAACGGTCAGGATGGGCTCTTTGGGAAACACCGGTGTTCCCTCCGGCACAGCGTAAATGTCTCCCGTAAAACGGAAGTCCCGTAAGTAATCCAAAAATTCCTCGCTGAACAGCTTTCTGCCCCGAAGGTATACAATGTCCTCCTCCGTAAAGTGCAGAGCCTGAATGTACTGCACCACCTGCTCCAGGCCTGCCGCAATGGCGAAGCCGCCGCCGTCGGGAACTCGGCGGTAGAACAGGTCAAAATAGCAGATCTGATCCTTCATCCCGGTATTGAAATATCCGTTGGACATGGTAAGCTCGTAGAAGTCGCAAAGCATTGCCAGATTGGGCATTTGATTGTTATTCATAAGATATACCTCGTTCCTTTCTTTCTACCTTAGATTATAGCACTTTTTTTCAAAAGCGCAATCATTATTTTTTAGTTGACCTACGGGAAAGAATTTGGTATGATAGAGTAGAAGAATTATGGAACAAAAGGAGAATCGTATATGACAATCGAAATTGGACGCAAGGGCTATGCAGAAGCCTTAGTGGAACAAGAGGATACCGCAAAGGTGGTTGGCTCCGGCGATCTGCTGGTGTATGCCACCCCCTGTATGGCCGCCCTTATGGAAGGGGCCGCCTGTGATGCCATCGCCCCCCATCTTGCCCAGGGAGAGAGCTCTGTAGGGACTCTCCTCCACCTGAGCCACAGCTCAGCCACTCCCGTTGGCATGGAGGTCAGGGCAGAGGCTCTGGTCACCGCCGTCGAGGGCAGGAAGATCTGCTTCGAGATCACCGCCTACGATGAGGTGGGAGAGATCGGCAAAGCCACCCATGAGCGAGTCATTGTGAAGGTGGATCGCTTCTTGGAAAAAACCTATGACAAACTGTGAGGCTACTATGGAAAAGAACTTTTTGGAAGCCGGCGAGATCGTCAGCACCCACGGCATTCAGGGAGAAGTGAAGATCCTCCCCTGGGCAGACAGCCCGGAATTTCTCTTGAAATTCAAGGAATTTTATATTGACGGAAAAGCCCTGACGGTGCTCTCCTCCAGAGTACACAAGACCTGTGTTCTTGCCAAGCTCCAAGGGATCGACACACCGGAGGCCGCCACCCTCATGCGTGGCAAGCGGATCTGCATTGACCGTGACAAGGTCAAGCTCCCCAAGGGTACTGTTTTTATTGCAGACCTCTTAGGTTGTCGAGTCATCACGGAGGAGGGGGAAGAGATCGGCAAGATCAAGGATGTGCTGACCATGCCCTCCAGTGATGTCTATGTGATCCACGGAGAGAAGAAGTACATGATCCCTGCCGTGAAGGAATTTGTGAAGGAGATCTGCGTGGAGGAGGGCTATGTCCGTGTCCACCTGATCGAAGGAATGGAAACCGATGCGAATTGACATTTTGACTCTTTTCCCCGACACCGTCGGGGATCTGATGAATGAATCTATTTTAGGCAGAGCCCAGGAACGGGGGATCATCCGTATCGAGACCCACCAGATCCGGGATCACACCACCAACAAGCAGAATCAGGTAGATGACTACCCCTACGGCGGCGGTCAGGGTGCCGTGATGCAGGCAGATCCCCTGTATAACTGCTGGTGTCATGCCTGTGACGAGGCAGGAGGCCCGGTACATACCATTTACCTCAGCCCCTGCGGCAAGGTCTTCCGTCAGGTCGATGCCAAGCGCCTTGCCAAGCTGGACAACATCATTCTGGTCTGCGGTCATTATGAGGGCATTGACCAGCGCTTCATTGATGAATGCGTGGACGAAGAGATCTCCATCGGCGATTTTGTCCTCACAGGGGGAGAGATCCCCGCTATGGCCATTGCAGACTCCGTGTGCCGTTTGGTTCCCGGTGTTCTGTCCGATGCCTCCTGCTTCGAGGACGAGAGCCACTGGGACGGCACGTTGGAATATCCCCAGTATTCCCGCCCCGCTGTATGGCACGGCAGAGAGGTTCCTCCCATTCTCCTGTCCGGTGACCATGCCCGTGTGGCAAGGTGGAGAAGGAAGCAATCTCTCCTCCGCACCCGAGAAAGACGTCCCGATATGTATGAGAAGCTGATATTCACCACCAAGGATGATAAGAAGATCCTAAAGGAGATCGCAGATGAAGATGCTGAAAGAATGGATCAAGGAAAGCCGTAAGGCGGTTTTCTTCGGTGGCGCAGGGGTGTCCACAGAATCGGGAATTCCCGATTTCCGCAGTGTAGACGGCCTGTACCGTCAGAAATTTGAATATCCCCCGGAAACCATTATTTCCCACAGCTTTTATAAGAAAAATCCTTCCTACTTCTTCCGTTTCTATCGGGAGAAGATGCTCCCTCTGGGTTTTTCCCCCAACATTACGCACAAGGTTCTTGCACGCTTGGAGGCGGAAGGCCATTTAGCCGCCGTGGTCACCCAGAACATCGACGGTCTGCACCAGAAGGCAGGGAGCAAAACCGTCTATGAGCTCCACGGAAGTGTTCTTAGAAATTATTGCGTCCGCTGTCACAAGTTCCACAGTGCAGAGTTTGTGAAGGAAGCACCCGACATTCCCCTCTGCCACTGCGGCGGCATCGTCAAGCCCGACGTGGTGCTCTATGAGGAAGGCCTGGATCAAAACACCCTCTACAATGCCATCCGAGTCATTGCAGAGGCAGATCTTCTCATTGTCGGCGGCACCAGTCTCACGGTCTACCCTGCCGCAGGTTTACTGCAATATTATCGGGGCAAGCGTTTGGTTCTCATCAATCGGGATGAGACCCCCTATGATTCTCAGGCAGATCTGGTGATCCACGATTCCCTGGGCAACATATTTTCACAGATTTGAGGCAAACTATGAAGCATATCGCCTATATTCAAAGTGATTTTCCCAACAAATTCGGCATTCCCCGTCAAAGCGGTCTGGCGGAGGCTCTCACCTCTCGGATCGTTTTTGCCCCGGAGTTCCGCAATGCCGACACCCTGCGAGGGATCGAGGGTTTTTCCCATTTATGGCTGATTTGGGAGTTTTCCGAATCCGTAGGCAAGCCCTGGTCTCCCACCGTCCGCCCTCCCCGTTTGGGAGGGAACGCCCGTTTGGGCGTCTTTGCCACCCGTTCCCCCTTCCGTCCCAATCCCATCGCTCTGTCCTGTGTGAAGCTGCTTTCCGTGGAGCAGAGCAGTGAGGGGCCTGTCCTTGTGGTCGGGGGCGCAGATCTTATGGACGGCACTCCAATTTACGACATCAAGCCCTATATCCCCTATGCCGACTGCCACCCGGAGGCTCTGGGGGGCTTCACCACCAACGCAGGGGAATATTTATTGGAGGTAGACTTCCCCCAGGAGCTCTTACAGAAGCTTCCCGAGGATCGACGAACCGCCGCCCTGCAGGTTCTGTCCCATGATCCCCGTCCCTCCTACCAGAACGACCCGGAGCGCATTTACGGCATGGGCTTCGGCAAACACGACATCCGCTTCCGTGTAAACGGAAATATCCTGACCGTAGTGGAGGTTTTATGACCCGTATTTTATTCGTATGTTTAGGCAATATCTGTCGCAGTCCCATGGCGGAATTTGTGATGAAGGAGCTGGTGAAGGAAAAAGGTCTGGAGCAAGAATTCACCATTGCCTCTGCCGCCACCTGCTCCGATGAGCTGGGAAACCCGGTCTATCCCCCGGTTCGGAAGCTCCTGCAGCAGCGGGGCATCTCCTGTGAGGGCAAAACCGCCCGTCGCATCTGTAAGGAGGACTATGACCGCTACGACTATATCGTAGGCATGGATCAGAACAACCTCCGCAGTATGCTCCGCCAATTCGGCGGTGACCCGGAGGGAAAAATCAGCCTCCTCATGGATCATACCGGAGACAACCGAGACGTCGCTGACCCCTGGTACACCCGAGATTTCCACGCAACCGAAACCGACGTAGACCGCGGCTGCGCCGCCCTCTTAGAAAAGATCCTGTCTTCCAAATAATCCCCCAAAGGGACGAGTCCACTGCCACAGCCCGTGACAGCAGACCCGTCCCCTTCCATCCCCCAAATCCCGATTGGGAGTATGTGTTTTTATTCTCTTCTATTGGTTGTGAAAAAACTTTGGTGCAGATGCTTTGTTGCGAGTATCCAAAGCTC
>JAFOZC010000173.1 GCA_017391305.1 Oscillospiraceae bacterium
AGAGCTGGCGCGAAGCGCCTGAGAGGGCTCACCGCACCGATTCTACCCACAGACTATCCATAGAACCACCGCATCTATTCCTCTCATGAACCGCATTCCTCCACGGACTGTCTGCACATCCCTCTCCCCCTCCCTTCGGGAGGTACCTCTCCCGGAGGGCGAGGCAAGGGCTGTGTGCAAACTTAAAACAGGGGGGAGAGGCAAGGGCTGGGTGCGGACTTCAAGCATCTCCACAAACCGGGATTGGAAGATCTTTCGCTTCTTTACACATGCTATCTTACCACCTTTTGGGGAAATTGCAAGGGGAAGGAGACAGAAAGAGAGAATTTTCTGCAAGCTGTGACTTGATTTTTCCCCTTCTCTTGGGTATAATAGAGAAAAAAACAAGGAGGTCATATCATGGCTGTTAAGATCGAAAAGAATACCATCATCGGTAACGTTCTGGATATCGCTCCCCATACCGCTCCCCTCTTCCAGGCCATCGGCATGCACTGCCTGGGCTGCCCCTCTGCCCGTGCAGAGACCGTGGAGGAAGCTTGCATGGTTCACGGCATTGATTGCGAAGCTTTCCTGAAGCAGGTCAACCGCTTCATCGAAGCCTGCGAAGCCAACGCTGAATAAGAAGCAACGAAAAGGAGGCTCCCATGCCTCCTTTTTTCATAAACATTCGGATATGAGAGGCCTTCCCATATCCCTAAGGAGAATACCATGAAAGTACCGATTTCCAAACGACTCCTTTGCTGTGCCGCCCAAGTCCCTATGGGGGCAAGAGTGGCAGACATTGGGGCGGATCACGGCTATTTGTCCATAGAGCTCCTCCGTAGCGGCAGGGCCGTTTTCGCCCATGCCTCGGAGCTTCGGCAGCAGCCACTGCAAAAGGCTATGGAAAATGCCGAGAAATTTGCTGTTTCCGACCGTATGCGCTTCTCTCAGGCAGACGGTCTGCAGGCCGTTGACCCGGAGCAGGTGGATACCCTGATCTGTGCCGGCATGGGTGGGGATCTGATCGCCCGTATCATTGAGGACTGCCCTTGGGTAAGGGATGAAAAATATACCCTGATCCTCCAACCCCAATCCTCCGGCAACGACCTTCGCAGGAGGCTGGGAGAGCTGGGCTTCGGCATCGAGGCAGAGGCTCTTGTGGAGGACGGTGGCTTCCTGTATCAGGTGCTTCGGGTTCGTTACGGTCATCCTATGGAGCTAAGTCCGGGACAGCAATATGTTTCCCCTGCTCTGCTCCAAAGCGGTGATCCCTTGCTGCCTGCCTATTTCCAACGGATCGAAGCCTCCTTGCAGACAGCGGTGGAGGGGATCTCCAAAGCCGCCTCCCCCCGTGCTCATCTTTCCTATTACGAAACCGCACTGCAACAGGTGCGAGAAATGAGGCAGAACTATGACAAGCGTGCAGAACATCCATGATTATATCAAGACCCTTGCCCCGGAGTACATGGCCTATGAGTGGGATCACATTGGTCTCCTTTGCGGCAGATCCGATCGGGAGGTCTCAAAAATTCTGGTGGCTCTGGATCCCTTCGGTCCTGTGTGCAAGGAAGCCAAGGAGCTGGGCTGTCAGCTCATCGTCACACACCATCCCATCCTGTGGAAGATCGAAACGGTGAACGATTCCACCCTCACCGGTAGGGATATGATCTACCTGATCGAGAACGGCATTTCCGCCATCAATGCCCACACCAATTTAGACTGCGCCCCCGGCGGAGTCAATGACTGCCTTGCCGCCCGTATCGGCCTTACTCAGGTAGAGGTCATCGATCCCATGGGAAGGGATGAACAGGGCAGAGACTACGGCCTTCTCCGTGGCGGTCTGATCCCTGCCACAGAGCCGGAGAGCCTGGTTTCCCATGTCAAGACCGCCTTGGGCTGTGAAGGACTGCGCTACGTTTCCGGCAGGAAGCCCATTACCAAGGTGGCAGTGGGAGGCGGTAGCTGTGGCGATTCCCTCTACCGCATCCGGGAATTGGGCTATGATGCGCTGGTCACTGCGGATTGCAAGTACAATCAGTTTGCCGATGCCGCAGAATATGGCATCACCCTCATTGATGCCGGTCACTTCCAGACAGAAAACCCCGTCTGCGCCTACCTTGCAGAAAAGCTGAGAGAGGCCTTCCCCCATATCGAGGTCATCGAATCCAAGGTCCACAAGGATCATATCCGCTTTGCATAATACAAAATTATCTGCAATAAGGAAGAAAAAAGGGAGAAAATAGTTGTTTTTCTTCCTTCTATATGCTATAATATCCAGTGAAATTTATCCACGAAGGGAAGTAATACTATGTCAGGTCATTCCAAATGGCATAACATTCAGAAAACCAAGGGCGCACAGGATGCCAAGCGTGCTGCTGCGTTCACCAAGATCGCAAAGGAAATGTACGTAGCCGTTAAGGAAGGCGGCGGTTCCACCGACCCCAACTATAACTCCCGTCTGGCTACCGTCATCACCAAGGCTAAGGCCGCCAACATGCCCAACGACAACATCAAGCGTGTTCTGGACAAGGCCGGCAATGCAGGCTCCGGTGACTCCTACGAATCCATCGTATACGAAGGCTACGGCCCCAACGGCATCGCCGTCATCGTCGAGACCATGACCGACAGCCGTAACCGTACCGCAGGCAATGTCCGCCACCACTTCGACAAGTACGGCGGCAAGCTGGGCGCTTCCGGCTGTGTTTCCTGGAACTTCAGCAAGAAGGGCGTTCTTGTCATCGACAACGAGGACGAGGACTATGAGGAAGACACCGTCATGATGGATGCCATGGACTGTGGCGCCGACGACTTCGAGGCTGAGGGAGAATGCTTCACCATCTACACCGAGCCCGACGATTTCAACGATGTTGCCAAGGCTCTGGGGGACAAGGGCTATACCTTCGTCTCCGCTCAGATCGAGCAGGTTCCCGGTGAATACAAGAAGCTGGACAGCGAAGACGACATCAAGATGATGGAAAAGATGATCGACGCCTTCGAAGACGACGACGATGTCCAGAACGTCTGGCACAACTGGGAGAGAGACTAAAACCTAAGTCTTATTATCACATATAAAAACACTTCTTTCCTAACGCAGGAAGGAAGTGTTTTTTTCACAAAGACTGCCGTTCTCCGTCCTGCAGGTCATGCCGTTTCCTGTCCTGCTTCCGAATCGGACAGATACAGCTCCTCGGCAGACAGTAGGGCCGTCTCTAAGAGTACCTTGGCCTGAAGTATGCCTCCGGCCTTGGATAAAAGGTCTATGGCCTCGGATGCCGCGCCACATACAATGGCATACATCTTTTTGTATCGCTCCTGCTCCATGTCAATCACCTCCTTGTAGGCATTATAGATAATTACTATCTAAAAGTCAATAGATAGTTTCTGTCTAACATACAATATGCCCGAGGTGATGCAGAATGAAGCTTTCTTTTGGAGAAAAGATACGAAATTTGCGTGAGGATCGTGACTTGAATCAGACAGAGCTGGGAAAGGCAGTCAATATGACCCAACGGAGGATCTCCTATATCGAGTGCGGACAATTTGATCCGAGCTTGGAGGATATCATTGCCTTTTGCCATTTTTTCAAGGTATCCGCAGATTATCTGTTAGAGATCCCTTCCCATTATCGGAGATAAGCAGAACATATTAAGCAAGGCAGCCTGTTGGGTTGCCTTGCTTTTTTGGGCACACAAGCAGAAAAAAGAGCCGTTTCCCTGTCCTGTGGTGGGCAGGGTTATAATGTCGGACAGAGTTGTTCGTGAAATAATGGGATCATAATTTGTGGGAAATACTATTGACAAATTCGCTAATCTGTAATACAATGTATTGCAGAAGGAGGGATAACAATGACTATTTCCTTAAGATTGAATGAAGCAGACGGTGCATTGATCCGTCGGTACGCAGAGATTCATGGCTTAACCGTTTCTGAGATGATCCGCCAATCTGTGCTTGAACGCATTGAGGACGAATTTGATTTGCAAGCCTATCATGCCGCAAAGGCTTCTTTTGATGCTGATCCTGAGACCTTTACTTTGGATGAAGTGGAAAAGGAGCTTGGACTACAGTGACATACCGTGTAGAATTTTCTAAGAGCGCCTTGAAGGAACTCAAGAAGATGGATCGTGGCACAGCCGCAATGATTCTCGGCTGGGTCAGAAAGAACTTGGAAGGCTGTGAAAATCCCAGACTACACGGAAAAGGATTGACAGCCAACAGAAGCGGTCAATGGAGATACCGCATTGGAGACTACCGCCTCATAGCAGAAATTCAAGAGGATCGAATCGTCATTCTTATTCTCCACATTGGCCATAGAAGTGAAGTGTATAATGAAAGCCGGAATCGCCACCTATGAAAAGGTGGCGATTTTTTTATTAGGCAGTGTAGGAATCTGCGTGTGGGAAGTGGGTTGTGAAAATGCAAAGGCTTCGTAATTATGCCTTGGTAGTATTCCCCCACCGCATAGGGACAGACATCCTTGGCTGTCCACGTGTAGGAATTCATGAAAAGGGAAAAGGTGTGGAAGCTTAGACGGACGGTGTCTTTTGGCGCCGGGACATAGAAACGAGCCCTGTCCGGGGCAGATATAGCAAATATTCGGAAGCACTGCCCTATGCCCTAAAACCGATTGACGGGTATAGGGCAGGCTTCCTGTTTCTATGGCAGGAAGAAGCCATCACAACAAAAAGAAAAGAATCAGTGGATTCATTTTCTCCTTGTGCTTGTAGAATACCAAGCCCCCATCACTTGCCGAAAAGTGCTGCGGCGCTGTCGCTGTAGGCCATCATGGCTCTGCACAGCTCGCCCAGAACGCCGGTCTTATCTGCACAGTAGGACTCTGCGCTGTAGCGGAGGGTAGGTGCATATTGCTTGTAATCCCGATTGCTGTAGACAGTTGCAGAAATCATTGTACGCAGCTCTGCCGCCTCCAATCCATCGAAAGTGAAGGCATAATAACCCTTGCTCTCATCATAGACCTCTGCCTTGTAACAGCGAATAACCTGCTCCTGATTCCGGATATCACAATAGCTCAGCTGCAGGTACAGCTCCTCAACCGATCCGTCATAGGCTGAAGCGTCCACGATATAGCGGATGGCCACGCGGCTGTCCAAAATCAAGCTCTTGCCTACCCAGAGAACCTGTTGGGTGTTTGCATCATTCATGATCCAACTGTTGTCCTCCATCTCCACGGTGTAGAGCTCGGTCATAACGCCTATGTGTTCGTCTGTCATGTCCTTGTCTGCAAGGCAGTTTGTGCGATAGTTCTTATACTGTTGCGCTTTTGCACCGTATTGCAGTAAATTTGCACACATGCGCTGCAGCTCATAGGAGGCCGCCGGATTGTCCAGAAGCTTGTAAGCATAGGCGCCAATGCTGTAGCTGTCAACAGCGCTTACATAATATTCTCCGTCCTTAGACAAATGGAGTCTTGCCTCTGCCTCATCCATCATCTGAATCGCAGTCATACCGGAGAGGGTATAGTAAGTATAGCCACCCTCAGCTTCCACAGGCTCGATGTAATAGGTTTCTGTTCCAACAAGGTCGTTACCCTTGTATTTCGGCACCTGCACCTCCAACCAGGAGTTGTCGTAGTCTTTGAGGAAGGAGGTGCTAACAGCGTAATTGATGGAAATATCCTCAGAAAGGTTGAGAGAGTGGCGGATCCTGCCGGGAATCTCCAAGAGAGTTTCTTGTCCTTCTTCGGGGAGGCTTACCTGTACCTCGTTCTCAGCAAGGATGACATATTCCCGTCCTTCCTGCAGGAGGTAGCCATTGCCGGCGGCGATCGTCTCCATATCCCACAGCCTTGCTCCTTCTGAGAAACAATAGATCCCTGTGTATTGCGGTGTAAAGGTGTACAAGCCTGCAGCCTTTGCTTCCTGATCTATTGACGGAGAATCTGCGGTGCCAAGGTAGTAGATCTCTTCTTCGGCTCCGGTGTCGCGGAACATAACCACCTGATCTTCCCGGAGATAGACAAGATTTCCCAAGCGGGGCAGCTGCCCCAGAGATTTTGAAACGAGCTTTGCTGTCTCTGTCAAAGAGTAGATGCCCCCACGGGCTACACGGTACAGTATTTCTGTCTCCGCTTTGCCTTCCGGCAGCTCGGTCAGATCGGTTTCGTTGGTGACACTGATCCTGTGACCCCTGCCATTGGTTCGGATATCATAAGTCACATTTTCCTCGCAACGGATGTAAACATAGCCCCAATCAAAGAAATCTGAGCTTCTATGAACTTGGTCGGTATCTGCGATCAGTTCCTCATTCTCGTATACATAGAGCTTCAGGAAGCCGGGTGTGCAATAGTAGTAATCCCCGGAGATATCAAAGCGGTAAATGCCACTGTCTTGAGGTGTGAAGGTGAAGTCCTTGATTTTCTTATGGACAGACCGATAGTCGGTATAACCTGTAGATATGGGTAATGTTCCAACACTTCTAAAGAAAGAAATTTCCTTGTCACTGCTCACGATGAATTGGTCTCCACCTTCTAATTCGTAGTATTTTCCCTTTGTGGAGCTTATGTCTTCATTGAGGAGAACTGTCTGCCAGCCGTCTCTGTATACCTCTGCATCCCTGTCGAAGAAATACATACCGGACTGAGAGGCTGTAAACACATAGATTCCCTCAGGAGCACTTCCTCTGTCCCCATAGATGCTGCTTACCTCCTCATAACGGATGGTAGCAGGTTCAGCCCCTTCGGGGACAGTAAGCCAATAATTTCTACCTGCAATCAGAAAGCTTCTGTTGTTATTCCAGATCACAGTATTCTGTCTATCCATCTCCCGGAATTTGATTGCCATGTTCACATTTTCAGCATCCGGTGTGATGTGGTACAGGCCGGAGCTCTCCGGAGTAAAGCAATAGCTTCCCGGCGCCAGAGGTGTATCCAAGGCGGCATTCTCTGCTGTTGTGATCTCCAGAATCCGATCCCCCGACCAGTCGCCGCTTCCTACCAGTCGATATTCTGTATCGGGACTAAGCTTATAAAACCCACTTGCTTCACCAAGATAGCGGTCTTCCTGATAAAGCTCCAGAGCAAAGCCGGTAGAATAGTCGAAATGATACCAAATGTTCTCTCCCGTGATAAAGAGGTACTCTGTACAAACATCAGGGGGAGTGTTGATGATGTTCTGCCCAATTTGCAGAACTTCTGCGGCAAATACCGGAGTCCAGAGGGAGAAGAGCAGAACCAGAGCCAGATTGATTGCCAATAGTTTACGGGTCGATTGTTTCATTTTTGTTCCTCCTTTTTTGATGATGATTTTTGAGGCTGTGGAGCCTCTTTGTTATTTTGCCGGGTGCTTGCCAGCAGACCCAGACAAAGCCAGAATAAGGGGCTTACGAGGAACTGGCTGATGCCGAAGGCGGCCTGAAGGAGATAGCCCAGGAGGCCCGGTACCAAAATCGCCACGGTGGGGTTCTTTGCCTCCCGGACAGCCCGACCCAGGAGGCTAAGGATCGCAACCCCATAGGACAGCAGGGCAAAAACGCCCTGATGGTAAAGGATGTTCAGATATTCGCTGTGTGCCGCATCGATGATGGCAGTGATCTGCATTTGATAGTCCTCATCATAGCGGCTGAAGGGCTCGATCCCACTGTAGGCCATAGTATCCGGCCCATGGCCTATGAATAGCCTTTGGGGAATGCGGGACAGAACCTCTCTCCAGATATACAGGCGGCCTGTGCCGAAGCTCGCCTCTGCCTGACCGTGGAGGAGGCAATGAAGCTCATGGAGCAAGCCCTCTCCCGGATCCCGAAACCAAAGGAATGCCATAGCCCCAAGGCACAGCCCGAATCCGATCAGGTAGTAACAGAGCTTCCCCTTCTTCCCCAGCTTCAGTACAAAGGGCAGGAAAAGAAGAATCCCGGCAAACACCCCCAGAAGTCCCCCCAGAACCTGCATTTTCACCAGTGCAAACAGGCTCAGACCAAGGGGCAGGAGAAGAAGCAGACGGATTTTTCCCTTTCCCCTGCACAGACAGGCGAAGACAATGGGAATGACCAGACTGAAAAAGGCGCCCACAAAGTCCACATTCCCCAGCGTTCCCAAATAAGCACCGGAATAGGCCTTGTATCCGTCATAGTAGTTGTAGCCCCGGGGATAAAGCCCCAGAGGATTATAGCCCATAAGCTGAACGATACACAGGAGAGAAAAAAGGCTCAGACTAAGGGCAGCCACATGGAGAAGCCACGGTCTTGCCTTGCCGAACCGTGATATGTAGTAGAAGGACAGCACGCACAGGCCGATGGTCACCGCACCCTCGTAACGGCTTCCACCTAACCATGACTCCCGGGGATAGGGAGAAAAGGCCGCTGACAGGAGGGTAAACAGGAGATAGCACAGCATGGCAACATCCGGCACAGACTTCGGTCTCAGCTTCTCCCAAAGCTCCCGAACACTGTAGCTGCGGATCAGGAGACCTTCCGCCAGAACCAGAGTGCTCAGCCCGATGTAGCCCCCGAAAAGCCACAGAAACAGAGGCTGCTTGGCAAAAAATATTCTCTGATAGTCACTGAAAAACAGGATATACAGACTGAATGCCAAGCACAGGAAGATCCCTGCGAGCCATTCCTGTGCCTTCCATGGATCTCGGGTAACAGGTGTCTTTTGTTTCATAAGCTCGCCTCCTTTGCATTCGTTCGGCATCCGATATACTCATATTAAACATTACAAATGGAGTTTTGTCAAGACCTTTTACATGAAATTGTGAGGATCTCACAGGAAGGCCCTGCAATTCGGTGATAAAAAGTGGGGAGACTGCTTTCTTTATACAAGTCAAGTCGAGACCGTTCCCTGATTTTTTCGACTTTTTGAGCAGTCTCGGACGGTTCTCTGTCCTGAATCCGGGTTTATGGGGCTGTTGGGAGTATGGGAATGCATCCCCGTGGGCAAATATGCCTCCTCTTCCGATTTGGGTCGGGAGAGGAGGCATGTTGGATGGATGGATTTAGCCGCCGTAGTTGCCCCAGGGGAAGTCCTCCCAGGGGAAATCCTCCCAGGGGAAGCCCTCCCAGGGGTTGGTGGTTTCCTCTGTGGATTCTTCGGGCTCTGTGGGAAGGGGAGGCTGGGTGGGCTGGGTAGGCTCTGTAATGGGGGGCAGAACCTCCGGCTTGGCATCGAAGACAATGGGCAGGGTCTTGGTCTGTCCGCCACGGAATACGGTAATGGTGGTGCGATCTCCTGCACGGTATTTCCGCAGAACCTTCTGCAGATCCTCATAGAGCTTCAGCTCCTGATCCCCGATGGCAACGATCACATCGTTTGCCTGCAGGCCGGCCTTGTGGGCGCTTCCGCCTTCTTCCACAGATTGGATCAGGATACCGTGGTCAACGCCGTAGGTGGCTTTGTCCACAGGGAGAGTGCTGACCACAACACCCATATAGGCACGGTCGGGAACTCTGCCGTTGATCCGCAGATCGTTCAGGATCTCCACAATATCATTGATGGGAATGGCAAAGCCAAGGCCTTCCAAGGTGGCACCGCCGTTCACAATACCGGAGTATTTTGCAGAAGCAATGCCGATGACCTCGCCGTAAAGATTGAACACAGGGCCGCCGGAGTTGCCGGGGTTAATGGCGGCATCTACCTGGATCATGCTGATAGGCGTTCCGTCGGTGTTGACGAAGCGATCCACGGCGCTGACATAGCCCACGGTCATGGTATAGGTCAGCTCGCCCATAGGATTGCCGATGGCTGCGATCTGCTCGCCTACATAAACCTGATCGGAATTGCCGATGGCGCAGACCGGCAGACCCTCTGCCTCGATCTTAATGAGAGCAACATCGCTCTCGGCCTCGTAGCCCACCAGAGTTGCGGGGAATTCTCTGCCGTCATAGAGGGTGACCGCAAGGCGATCCGCCCCCTCTACCACATGATAGTTGGTCAGGATCTCACCGTCGGAGGTGATGATGAAGCCTGAGCCTGTGCCGCCTATCTGGGTGGTTTGACCGAAAACGGTCTCGGTGGCATAGCTGGTGATGCCCACGATAGCGGAAACATTTTTTTCATAGATCTGATTCAAGGTCATTTGCTCCCCGGAAACCGTAGCAAGGGGACGGGTCTCCCGTGTGGGAGGGATAATGGGATCTGTGTCGGGACGGAGAGTGGTGTCGGGCTCTTGTACACTCACAGGCGCTTCCTGATCTCTGACCAGACCGCTGATGAGGACTCCGCTGAGACCGCCGACCAGAATGCAACCGGCGATCAGAAGGGCCAGAAGCCAGTTAAAGGATCTCTTCTGTTTCTTGGGAGGGGTAGCGCCCGGCACTCCACCGTAGTAGGGCGGTACGGGAGGCACATTCCCGACATTGGTATAGGGATTTCTTGGGGGAACAGCATAGCCGTTCTGCCCATAGGGATTGCCGGACTCCTGACGGGAACCGTCGCCGTAACCGGGCATCTGCGGTCTTTGCAAGGGGCGGTAGCCACCCCGAGGCTGTACAGGAGGCTGGGGAGGATAGGGGGGACGGGGCATATAGGGATTGCCGTAGGGGTTCTGTCCCTGTGCCGGAGGCTGTGGTGCGGAGGGTGCCTCACGGACGGGAGGACGCTGTTCCCTCAGGGGCATTCTCGGCTGCTCCGAAACGGGGGGCTCTGCCCCGGGGATGGGCTGTTCCGACACGGAAGCTTCTGCCACAGGGGCAGGCTGTATGGGCTCACCGACTTCCTGCAAGGGGACATCGGAGGTCTGGGTGGGGAACTCTTCCGAAAGGGCGGTCTCCGACAGCGGAAGAAGTACTTCTTCTACAGGCTCCGGAGACAGCTCGGTCTCGTGATTGAGAAAAAGGGATTGATCATTCATAAGGGGCACTCCTTCACTGAAATCCCGGAGAAACAGGGGAACATAGACTAAGGTCTCCGAGAATTCATCTTAGTACTATCAGCATACGTCGGGAATGTTACCGATTTATGACTATAATTTGAAATAAATTCGGAAACTATTTTGGATATTAC
>JAFOZC010000174.1 GCA_017391305.1 Oscillospiraceae bacterium
ACAGCGGTTGTCCGCAGGATCGGTATCTATATGTCCTGTTGCAGGAAGACTTTCCTGTGCATGGAGTACCAGTCCACAGGTCTCGCAGTGCTTACCCTCTGTCATACCTGTCTCGGTACAGGTGGGAGCTACTCCGGGATCAAGCACCTCGTCATGACCCGTTGCAGGGATCTCTTCTTGAGCAATCATAACCGTGCCGCAGGTCTTGCAGTGCTTACCCTCTGTCAGACCTGTCTCGGTACAGGTAGGAGCTGCTCCGGGATCAACTGCCTCTGTATGACCCGTTGCGGGGATCTCTTCTTGAGCAACCATAACCGTACCGCAGGTCTCGCAGTGCTTACCCTCCGTCAGACCTGTCTCGGTACAGGTAGGGGCTACTCCGGGATCAACTGCCTCCATATGACCCGTTGCCGGGAGCTGTGTATTTGGTGTGATCACATGGTTGCAGACTGTGCAGTATTTCTCTCCGCTTGCACCGGGAGCGGTACAGGTGGGGGACTGCTGTCCTCTTATGGCTGTTGTATGAGCTGTTGCGGTATAGGAGGCAAAGACATTGGTATTTGCTTTGATGCTACTGAGATTGGCGGCGGTCGTTCCGTTTTTCTCTGTCATCCACCCCTTAAAGCTGTAATGATTCCCGGCGGTAGCGGCTTTTGTGGGAGTGACTCCCTTGTAGGTAGCAGTGGTTCCGCTGACTTCGGAATTGCTGTAGATATACATGCCGTCCTCACTGCGGAAGGTCACGTAGTAGGTGAACTTCTTTGCAGTGACACCGGGACTGGCAGGGGAGATGCTCAGGTTCGGATAGTCGTTGGTCTGTACTCGGAAGTTGATCTTAGACTTGTCCGTAGGCAGATTCTGAGAGGTCTGGTTCGCGGTCTGGCTAAAGTCTATATTCATCTTCTGTCCGCCGTAGCTGTTGGCGGCGATGAGAATATTTGCAGTACTGCCTCCACGAATGTTGTTGATATGCAGAGCACCGGGGTAGGAGTTCTCAAAGCGATTCCCCAAAATGGCTACATTGCCGTAGCCGGGTGCGGTGGAGCCGGAAGCGACCTCCGAGGACAGCCAGAAGGGACGCATCTTACTGCCCGTATAGCCGTCAAAATAGTTTGCAATAATGGTAATATCCTTGAGATTCCGCAGAGTAATGCCTCTGTTGGTGTAGTTGACGGTCTTGCCGGAGCTGTCGGTATAGGTGGGGATCTTGGTTAGGTGGAAGTAGTTGTCTTCGATACTGCCGGTCTTCTGCACAGCGGAGATCCCGTGGACAACACTGCCGTTATTCGCAGCGCCGTCGGTGTAGCAATTGAACAGATTATTGGAGATCCTGAGATCCAGAGTCTTGCTTGCATCTCCACCTGTAAGGTAGATCTGGGCTGTAGAGGTCCGACCGGTGAAATGGAAGCCGTTGACCATCAGGGAGGCAGATTGCTGACTTCCCATGTTGTAGGTAATGTTGCCTGTGAGATAGGTCTCATAGGTTCTGCCGGAGGTATTGACCTCTAACATACCGTTCTTGACAACAAGAGCCTTCAGATTGGTGCGGTTTTGCCCGTAAAGCTTCAGACTTTTGTTGGTGATGGTGATATTCTCGGAATAGGTTCCGGGGGCAACTAAGACATCATATCCGTTTCCGGCGGCATTGATGGCATCCTGAATATTGGCAAAACCGTTGACCCCTACAGTAACCAATCGACCGTACCACTTATCGCAGTACAATGTGGTGGAGCCGGGGGCCTTGTTGGTCATGGACTTGTCCACGAAGACTGCGTTTGCATAAGTGTTAATGTTGCAGGAGCGCAGGATCAGGGTCTGTACCATGCCGCCCCACTTGATATACAGGGTGTTGTTGGGGCGGTAGGTTTGGGCATTTCCGCTCTTTATGGTGAGGGCAGTTCCCGCACTTGCGGTACAGGCAGAATCCGTATAGATCGATCCCCCGGAAAGCCCTACCGTAATAGGCAGATCCGTGGTACGCCGATCAAAGTTGTCGATGTAATAGTTTCCGTTGGAATAAAAAGCATCCAAAGTTCCCTCTGCGGCAGAAACCGTTAGGGAAGGCATCTTGTATTTGAAGTGAAGCAGAACCGCATCATGGTCCGATAGCTTGGTGGCATAGGTGCGGCATAGGATCTTCTCCATCTTCAGGGGTGTATAGAAGCTTCCGTGGTATACGACATGATCCAGACAGGTTTGGAGTCCGGAATCAGAGGTCTGTATCGCTGTCCTTGTGCCGTTTGCGTGGACGGTATACTTTTCCGGGGCTTCTACCAAGCCGTCCTTGTAATTGGCATTCTGCATGAATTTGTTGAAGGCAACGGCATCGCACTTAGACCCGCTCTTCTGAACATAGGAGCTGTTAAAATCACCGGTTATGAAGAAATGATGATTCTTCGCCAAGGAATTGATCTTCTTTGCCATTTCGGCTTGCTGGGTCACACGGGTAGCCTGATTCTGTGCCAGGGTCTGATTGCCGTCATACTGCCAGTGGGTGTTGAAAACAAAAAACTCGGTGTTGGTGTTTTTGTCCTTCAGCTTGACCCAGTGGAAGGCACGTCGGTTGTTAGCAGGATCACTGTAGCCCTGACCGCCACTGCTGACCAAGGAAAATCGATTCTTGTTGTAGAAGATGATCAAACCCCTGTACACATCCAGAGCAAGACCTGTATCATCCTTCAGACTTCTGTAGGCGTAAATGCTCTTAAGATCTGTGTTCAGGGTAGCACACCAATCCAGCTTGCCACTGTCACCGCCGGTGCCTGCCTCCTGCATGCCGATAATATCCGGCATGTAGGCCTTGATCATGGAGACGATCTGCTTTTCCCGAGTGGCAGGGGCGGCATAGGTGAAGTTGCCTGCACTGTCTTTGTTGTTATTGTTGAGTACATTGAAGCTCATGACCGTAATGCCCTTGCCGTCAGGGGCAGGACAGCTTGCAGAGCCGGCGGCAGATACAGTGAAAGCCGGAAGCCATGCAAGGAGGAACAGGAACAACAAACAGCCTGCTAAAATACGAAATCTTTTCTGCATATCATAGACCTCCTGAAAAAAGATAGGGATGTACTATAGTGTACCACTTTGGGAAAAATCCGTCAAGAATCGAAGCCGAAAAATCTGCAAATTCCCGTGCAGGTCATTTTCACCGACAAATCGGAATTGATCGAGCAAAATGCATTGTGATTTCGGAATAAAATCAAACAGAAACACAGCACCCTCCGTAGGGGCGAAGCCATGTCTTCGCCCGAAAGACTACCGAATTGCAGAAAGCTTCGAACCATCCAACTGCACTTCAAACTCACACTACCCCGGGCGATGACATGGCATCGCCCCTACAGGATATTGCGGAATTCGACAGATCATTCATTGCAAACAGCCCCATAAACCGCAATTTAACGCTCCGTTTACCGACACCCACCGCACCCTTAGCTCTCCCGCCGTCCACCGACACCCACTGCACTCTTGGCTCTCCCACCGTCCATCGACACCCACCAAGCCCTTGGCTCTCCCTCCGGGAGAGCTGGCGCGAAGCGCC
>JAFOZC010000175.1 GCA_017391305.1 Oscillospiraceae bacterium
CCCCTTCTACTGAGATGTTCCAAGTGGTACTGCCCTCATCCCAAGCCAGCTTCTTCAGAGCTGTTGCGCCCAAAAGTCTGCCTGCGGAGTTTGCCAGAGTCCACTGTCCCTCCTGCCCTCCAAGGGTCAGGATCAATGCCTCTGCAGGGAGGCTGAGGATCTGCTTTTTATCGGCGGTAAATTCCGTATCCCAACGGGTCAGAACTGCACTGCTGATATCGCCGGCGGTCTTGCCCTTGCTATTGGAGGCAAGGACCAGCTTGGCACCGACGCTTAGCTCCTCGGCACTTTCTACCAAAGCCCAGACCTCAGGGCTGTCCCCCTCCTTCTCGGAATAGCTGAACAGTGCGTAGAAGGTCACATTTTCTGTGAGCGTATATTCCTCTCCGGCAGTGAAGAACGTTCCGGAGGCTGTGTCATCCGCTACCCTTTCCGTAGTCCAGCCCAGGAAGGTATATTTCTCACCGGGAGTGCCTGTGATATGGGGAAGAGTCACGGTCTGCTCTGCATAGGCATAGAGGGAAGCCACGGCATCCACCCCCTTGGGAACGGAGAAGCTTGCCTTCAGCTTCTGTCCCAGAGCAGGGATGGCCTCGGTATATTTCCCGTCGCAGGTCTCACAGCAGTAGGTGGTCACACCCTCCCGATCCTCTGTGGGCTCTGTGGTCACAGTACCCTTGTCCCAGATGTGGGCTTCCTTCTCAGTGCAGACCTCACCGCAACGGGTGCAGATCTGCCAGTGGCTCTCGGTATCGAAGCGGTACTCCCCTGCCTCATGTCCCAAGGCAGGGATCGTCAGCTGAGCGCTGCTGAGGGGCTCTGTTCCCGTCTGATCCGCAAAGAATCTGCCACAGGCGGCACAGGTATAATATGCCACATTACCTGCCTCTGTACAGGAAGCCTCTTGGGCAGCAGTATAGTCCGTGGTCTCATGGCTGCAACGGCTCAGCTCTGTGGTGTAATAGAGCTTTCCGCCGCCGTTTATATACAACTGAGGAAGAACCATCGTTGTGTTGGGATTGGAGGTATAGGTGGTGAAACGGGTCGCGCTGATATTATGAAGGAGCTTGCCGTAGCTGCCATTGGTGGAAAGGATGCTGGCATTGTCTCCGGAAATACGGATATCCCAAGTCAGGACGCCCTTATCCCAGCCGACATTCTTGGCATTGCTACAGCCCAGAAGCTGTCCTGCCTCATTGGTCAGTGTCCAAGCCCCGCTGCTTCCCCCCAGAGTCAGCTCCACAGCCTTCTCCGGCATGGACTCCACATAGATAGGATCCTCCGGGAAGCTCATGGAGACCTCGGTCATGTAAGAGCTGGTCACATCTCCGGCAACCACATTCTCTGCCACAGAAGCAATGACCAGGATCGCACCGCTGTAGAGCTTGCTTTCTTCCTCCACAAGAGTCCAGCCCGGTTCATCCCCTCCGCTAAGGAAGCTGTAGAGGGCATAGAGGGTGGTATCCTTCATAGGAACATATTCACTGCCCGCTCCGTAGAAGACAGGCTTTTCCTCGGTTTCCTTCACAGGGCTCTCTACCCAGCCCACAAAGCGGTAGTCCTGTTCCTCTGCCCCTTCCGGCAGGGTCACAGCCTCTCCTGCATAACCGCAGATGGAGGCCGCCGCCCCGTTAAAGCTGACGGTAACGGGTGTTTTGGCCGCAAAATTAATACGGATCTCACAATCGGACTCTGCCTTCACCGTGAAGACATTGCCGTTTTGGAGCACAGTGGCACTTCCCTTCACCAGAGTATAGTCTGCCACGTAATAACCTTCCTTCGGCTCTGCGGTGATCCGTCTGCCGTCCAGAGTGACCGTACCCCAAGCGCTGTTGTTGGAGGAGGCCTTGATCTCATAATTTGTCAGATTCAGGGGCAGAGGCTCCGGCACATCCATGTCGGCAGGGGGAACCTCACCGAACAAGAGCCAGGCAAGCTCGGGATAGTCGATGAACACATTTCGGTTACCCTGAATTTCCTGTGTCGCATCATTTCTGCCCATTTCCCAAGTATCCACGGGATCGATCTCACACCAGTGCAGAAGAGTCTCCAGATCCATAATGACACGCAGGCCGTTATTTTCATCGGTAGAAGTGCCGCCCTTTGCATTGGGATCGTTCTCAAAGAGATTCTTTTCCTCCCATCGGGTATAGACATAGAGAAGGATACGGGCAATGTCCCCCTTGACACAGTCCCTGACCTCCACAAGACCCAGATTGTCACTGCTTTCCTGGGGAGAATTCTCCGTATAGGAGGCATTGTACCAAAGGACAGTAGTTCCGCCCCAGTCGTAGGGCTCACAGCTCAGACCGCTCTGCTTCAGCTCCGCAAAGGTATAGTTCAGACGAGCCGTATTGACACTCATAATGGTAGGACGAAGGTGGTGCAGATCACTGCCACCCTCACTCTGGTAGAAGGAGGCACGGGACTTAGGCCACACATGCTCCCGATTATAGCTGCCGCTTCCGTCGGAATAGAACATGACCATCTTGCCGTCCCCGTTTTGGCAGTCCGTAGAAGGCCAATGATCCTGGAGGCCGTCAGTACCTTTATAGTTCACTTCATGGGTGTGGGTTTCGGTCATAAGCTGCTGTAAGACACGGTACAGCTCCGAGTCCACTGCCTCCAGACAGCTACCGGAGCTGTCTGTCTCATAAGTGCCTAACAGCTCCGGGCTGAACTCTCCCTTGTAATAGGCCTTCGCCTGAGAGGACAGAGCCGTGCAAAGCTCATACCGTGTTCCCTGATTCTTCTGCGCCGCCGCTGCCGTAAAGGCGAAGCAGCTCAGAACCATAGCCAAGGCCAGGAGCACACTGACAATGCGATGGGATAATGCTTTCATAACTTTCTCTCCTTATATAAATTTTCCATGTCTATCATAACACACTTTGAAAGAAAGGCAAGTAAAATTTCTGCAAAAGTCCCTGTCCCCCGAGAGAGGAGCGCAACAGAGCCATCGACGGAGGGGAGCATGGTCAGACAGCAAAGACTCCCTTCCCCTCACAATATGTAAAGAGAAAAAAATCCCGCCTGAGACCGACAAAAGATATTGCATTCGGGAAGGATCGGTAGTACAATACCAATAGTATACTTATGAAAAGGAGTACATATTATGGATCATTATGTTGACTTTGCTTTAGAAAAAACTATGGAGCTGCTTGGGATCCACAGTCCTACCGGCTACACTCACGAGGCGGAAGAATATCTGCTCCGAGAATTTTCCGCTCTGGGCTATGAGCCGAGACGTACCAACAAGGGAGGCATCCTTGTAGATCTGGGCGGCAGACCTTCCGAAGAAGGCGGTCTGCTTCTGGAAGCCCATGCAGATACCTTAGGCGGCATGGTTGCAGAGATCAAGGGTAACGGCCGTCTGCGGATCGTCAATGTAGGCGGTCTGAATGCCAATAATGTCGAAGCTGAAAACTGCTACATTGTCACCAAGTTTAACGGCATCTACGAAGGCACTCTGCAGCTTTGCAATGCCTCTCTGCATGTGAACGATGACTATAACGGAACTTCCCGAAAGTTCCCTGTAATGGAGGTCGTTGTCGACGAGCCTATCGAAAGCGCAGACGATGCACGGAAGCTGGGTATTGAGGTGGGAGATTTCGTCTGCTTCGATCCCCGTAGCAAGATCACTGCCTCCGGCTATATCAAGAGCCGTTTCTTAGACGACAAGCTGTCCGTGGGCATCCTCCTGTCCCTTGCCAAATTCCTCAAGGACAGCGGCTGTACCCCCATGCGCAATATCTATGCCCACATTACCGTCTACGAAGAGGTCGGTCACGGCGGCAGTGCCTCTGTTCCCGCAGATGTGACAGAAGCCATTTCCGTAGATATGGGCTGTGTAGGTGACGGTCTGCAATGTACCGAGCGGAAGGTCTCCATTTGTGCCAAGGATTCCGGCGGCCCCTACAGCTATGAGGTCGTCAAGAAGCTCATTGCCGCCGCCAAGAAGGAACATGCCGACTATGCCGTAGACATTTATCCCCACTACGGCTCTGATGTGGAAGCCACCCTCAGCGCAGGCTACGATCTCCGTCACGGCCTCATCGGCCCCGGTGTCTATGCCTCCCACGGCTACGAGCGGAGTCACAAAGACGGTGTGCTGAATACACTGAAGGTTCTTAAGGGGTATATCTTGTAATGCTGGGAATTAGAAAGCGATATTGGATCGTTGCCGGAGCTCAACTGGGCATTGGACTGATCTTCTATTATTTTGTATACGGCTACAGCTTCACAGGTCTGCTCCTCTGCGGACTTGCCGCAGTGACCATGGCCTTCGGGGTACTGAATGCGGTCAAACGGTTCGTTCTGCGGACGGTCTTTCTCTGTATCCTTGTCCTTGCCTCCCTTATGGCGGTGATCACCGCTACCAACATCCACAAATGCGGTTCAGGCTCCGAAAGCCCCAAGGCTGATTATGCCATAGTATTGGGTGCAGGGGTAGACGGCACAGAGCCCAGCATCGCCCTCCGTGAGCGAACCTTGGCGGCAAAGGACTATGCCAAGCAATATCCCGAAGCCATCCTTGTTCTCACCGGCGGCCAAGGCGAAGAGGACGAGATCAGCGAGGCCCGCTGTATGTATGAGCTTCTGCGGAAAGAAGGGATCCCTGCTTCCCGCATGCTGTTGGAGGAAAAGGCAGCAAACACAGAAGAAAACCTTGCCTTTTCCTTGGCACTCATCGGCAAGGAGGACAAAGATGCCTCTGTCTGTATCATAAGCTCCGAATATCACCTCCTTCGGGCGCAGAAATACGCACAGCTTCAGGGAACAGAGCCCCTGCTCTACCCCGCCCGGACAGAAAACCGCCTTTACTATTGCAACATGCTCCTACGGGAAGTCGTAGGGATCTGGAAGCTTCTGCTTGATCAATAGCCTCTCGAAAAAATTTTTTAAAAAATTTTGATTTTTCATGGAACTTTCTCGGGGAACCGTCGTCTATGTACTCGGTGCCCCCCTGAGGGGCGAAAACAAAACATGAAATCAAAAGGAAAAACGAAAGGAAATTACATTATGAAGAAGTTTATCGCTATGATGCTCTGCATCGTCCTGGCATTCTCCCTGTTCGCTTGCGGCAACACCGAGGAGCCCACCGAGACCACCACTGAGCCCACCACCGAGTCCACCACTGCCGCTACCGAGCCCACTACCGAAGAGCCCACCACCGAAGCTCCCACCGAGGAGATCACCGAAGAGCCCACCGACGAGATGGTCGAAGAGCTCACCACCTTCTACGAGTACGTTACCATCGATGCAGAAGGCATGTACCAGCCCACCGAGGCTACCGAAGACATGCTCTTCATCCAGAGCCTCTACGAGGGTATCCCCACCGACCAGATCCCCGGCTACTTTGTCATGGCTCAGCTTACCCCCGATCTCTTCGAGAGCGATGTTTTCGTTCCCTACGTTGAGGGCATGGAAGCTGTCCGTTGCGAGCCCGGCATGATGGCTCAGGCTCATTCCGTAGTTATGCTGACCGTTCCCGAAGGCACCGATGTCGAGAGCCTGTGCAACGATATCAAGGCCAACGCTAACCCCCGCAAGTGGATCTGCGTTGAGGCTGAGATGGTCGAGGTCGTCTCCAGTGGCAACACCATCCTGCTGGTTATGGCTGATGCAGTGAACACCCCCATCATTGTTGACAACTTCAACACCAAGATGGCAGGCTAATTCCACGGAACGCAAAATCCTTCCAAACTCAAGCTGTGGGTCTCCTGTCGGAGGCTCACAGCTTTTTCAATGTAAAATGTTTGTAAGCAGTATACTTTTCCTCTGATATGTGGTATACTGAACATACCCTCGCAGTCACGATTCCTTAACTTAAGGAGGTTATTCCATGCTATTTTCCAGCATCAGCTTTTTGTACCTGTTCCTGCCTGTTGTACTGATCCTGTACTTTGCAGTTCCCAAGAATTGGCGGAATCACGTACTGTTGGTCAGCAGTCTGCTCTTCTACTTCTTCGGAGAGCCCATCTATGTTTCCCTGCTGATCATCTCCTCTCTGTCGGACTATCTCCACAGCCTGTACATCGAGTCCCACCGAAATACCCGTGGAGCGAAGCTTGCCTTGACCTCTTCCATCCTTATCAATTTGGGAATGCTGGGCTTCTTCAAATATGCAGACTTCTTCCTTGGCAACATCAACGCTCTCCTTGGCACTGACATTCCTCTGTTCGGGGTCGAGCTTCCCATCGGCATCAGCTTCTTCACCTTCCAGACCATGAGCTATACCATCGATGTATATCGCGGAAACGCAAAGGCAGAGAAGAACCTTGCCTCCTTCGCCACCTTCGTCTGTCTGTTCCCCCAGCTGATCGCAGGCCCCATCGTCCGCTATACCGATGTCTCCGCAGAGCTCCATAACAGAGCGCTGACGAGAGAAAATATCTATCTGGGCATCCGCCGCTTTGTCTTAGGCCTTGCCAAGAAGATCCTCATTGCCAATGTGCTGGCTGAGTTCGTTGCCCATTTCCGTGAGGCAGAGATCTCCGTGGCCTTCGCATGGCTCTATGCCGCCGCCCTTGCCCTGCAGATCTACTTCGATTTCTCCGGCTATTCCGACATGGCCATCGGTTTGGGTAAGATTTTCGGCTTTGAGTTCCCGGAGAACTTCAACTATCCCTTCATTTCCCGAAGCATTGCGGAATTCTGGCGCCGCTGGCACATGACCATGGGCGGCTGGTTCCGAGATTATGTGTATATCCCTCTGGGCGGCAACCGCTGTGGTAAGGGTCGTTGGCTCTTCAATACTCTGGTGGTTTGGGCTGTGACCGGTCTGTGGCACGGAGCTTCCTGGAATTTCGTCCTCTGGGGGCTGTATTTCGCTCTCTTCATGATTCTGGAAAAGCTGTTCCTTTCCAAGATGCTGAAAAAAATCGGCAATTTCTCTTATGTATATGCCCTCTTTATGATTCTCATCAGCTTCGTGATCTTTAACGGAAACGGTCTGATCGGTGTCTGGCAGGATCTGAAGGTCATGTTCGGTGCCGCTCCCCTGTGGACAAGGGACACCGGCTACTATCTGCAGAACTATGCCGTAGCACTGGGACTTGCCCTTCTGAGCTGTACTCCCCTGTGCAAGAACCTGTGGAAGAAGATCTCTTCCCGTTACCAAGTCCTCGCCGCTGTTGCAGAGCCTGTTTATCTGGGCATTCTGCTCCTTGGGGTTACCGCCTGTCTCATTAGCGGAAGCCTGAACCCCTTCCTCTATTTCCGTTTCTAAGGAGGTGTCCTGTATGGAAAAAATCAAGCAATATTCTGTGATCCTACTGTTCTTCCTGTTTATCTTCGGCTTCTCTCTGGCTCACTTCCTTCTGCCCGATGAGGAATTTTCCTCTCAGGAACGGAAGCCCCTTGCCCAAGCTCCCGAGCTGACCGCCCAGGGCATTTTCAGCGGTGACTATTTCACCGATGCGGAAACCTACCTTCTGGATCAGTTCCCCCTGCGCTACAGCCTTCTCAACTGCAAGCGCTTTTTGGACAAGAACATTTACCTCATGTCCTCCAGCGGTGGCTATTCCAGCGTAGAGGATCACCTGACCAAGCTGGATCCCAAGCTGGACGAGGCTCAGGTACAGCACGCCATCGACCTCATCAACCGCATCATCGACAGCCTGCCGGAGGTAAATTCCCTCCACTACGGCATCATTCCCGACAAGAACTATTTCATCTCCCAAATCAGTAACCAGCCTGCGCTGGACTATAACCGTCTCTATGCCATGGCAGAGCAGATCCATGCCCAAGAGATCGACCTGCGCCCCCTTCTGTCTCTGGATGATTATTATCGCACAGACAGCCACTGGAAGCAGGAGCGGATCTTACCTGTGGCGGAAGCGATCTGTAAGGCTCTGGGTGTCACCGTGGCAGATCCCGACAGCTACAGCCCCCACTCCTTAGAGGGCTTCAAGGGTGTGTACTACGAGCTGACCGACACCCCTCCCGAACCGGATACCCTGACCTATCTGACCAATGCCGCCATCGAAGGGGCTGTTGTCAGCCACATGAATGACAGAATGCAGTGGGAAGCCATGAGCGTTTATACAGAAGAGAACTTCGGCAAAGCAAACACCGACTCCTACGATGTGTTCTTAGACGGCCCGGAGCCTCTGATCACCATCGAGAATCCCAACGCAGGCAATGACCGCCACCTGATCCTCTTCCGTGACAGCTTCGGCAGCTCTCTCACCCCCCTGCTGGTTGACAGCTATGCCAAGATCACCGTGGTAGACCTGCGCTATGTGAACTGGCACATTCTCCAGCGGATGAACATCGACTACAAGGGAGCAGATGTGCTGTTCCTCTACGGCACTACCCTCCTCAACAGCGCCATTTCCGCCGGTCTTCGCTAAAACATAAAAATCCCTTCGGAGTTCTCCTCCGAAGGGATTTTTTAATCAAAAGGAATTATACCAGACCGGACAGCTCGGCAGAAGCCTTGATGCCATCGCTGGACTCTGCAAGGATGTTTCTGGCATCCTCCATCATGGCCTGGAGACGGGTGTAGCCGGTCTGAAGATCCTCCAGAACACGCTGCATATCGTTGGCGGTCATGGTGAGCTTCTCATCAGCTTGGGTGAAAATGTTGTTCATACGCTCGGAAGCGGCCACTGCACGCTCTCTTGCCATGCGCTCTGCCAGCTCTGCACGGCGGTAAGCCGCAAGCTCCATCTCATTGAAGCCGCTGGGAGCAACTGCTACACCACCGGGGGCGGTCATGGGACGGTCCAAAGTCTTCTGAGGCTCACGCTCTTCCTCTTCCGCCTCACGCTGTGCCAGCTCGACCTCTAAGGCATCCTTCTCTTCCTCAAGAGCCTGCTTCTCCTCACGAAGAGCCGCATTCTCCCGACGGGCCTGCTCCAGCTGCTTCTCGCACTCGGCAAGCTGCTGCATGAGTCGGGCATTATTGGCACGGAGGCCTTCACTGTCCCCACCGCCTGCGGCGGCAGACTGCTTCAGACGGGCATTCTCCTCCCGAAGCAAACGCATAGCCTTCTCATGCTCCACCGTCTGGCGCTGAATAAACTGGACAACGTCCACCCGATTGAATCCGTTTAATGCACTGCGAAAATTCTCAGTAAAAGCTCCTGCACCTGACATAAGTACCTCCAAACTATTCATTCCGTAATGGTCCTGTTGCGGGATCTGTGCAAAAAATGCATAACATCCGCTTTCCCAATCATTATATCACGAAGATTCCTGAAAAACAATAGAAAAGAGTAAAATATTGAGGAAGTTTTTTTATTTTGTCAAAAAATTTTTTCAAAACAGTGCTTTACTTTTCCTGAGATATCTGCTATAATACACAAGGTTCATGCGCCGGTGGCTCAATGGATAGAGCATCAGATTCCGGTTCTGAGGGTTGGGGGTTCGAGTCCCTTCCGGCGTGCCACTTCCCTATGGAATCATAGATATATGGTTCCATAGGGATTTTATTTTTTTACAAAAATCCGAATTTGACTATGGTATAAGCAATGTAACAGAAAGGATGCATACAAATTCCAATATGTAGAACAGTATATACGGAGCAGAGAAAATGGATATCAATCAATTGATCAAAAACTGGAAGGACGAGGAACAAATCGCCTACATCCATGGATGGGACTTCTCCCACATTCATGGACGCTATACAGAGCAGGATGATCTGCCCTGGGATTATCGGGCTGTGATCGAAGCCTATCTGCATCCGAGAATGAAAATCTTGGACATTGACACCGGCGGCGGTGAGTTCCTTCTGTCACTGAATCACCCGGGAGAGAATACGGCAGCCACGGAGAATTATCCTCCTAATGTGGAACTTTGTAAACGCGTTCTGCTCCCCTTGGGAATTGACTTCCGAGCCGGAGACGGAAAAGAAAAACTGCCCTTCGATGATGGCAGTTTCGATATGGTAATCAATCGGCACGGTGATTACAATGCCGATGAGATTTATCGAGTACTGAAGCCCGGCGGCCACTTTATTACACAGCAGGTAGGCGCAGAGAATGATTGGGAACTGGTGGAGCTTCTATGCGGTGAAACCGAAATGCCTTTCCCGGATCAATATTTAAGCATAGCAAGGGAAAAATTTGAAAAGGCCGGCTTCACTGTCCTGCGGAGCGAGGAAGTATTCCGCCCCATTCGCTTCTTTGATGTCGGAGCCTTGGTGTGGTTTGCACGTATCCTCCTGTGGGAGTTTCCGAACTTCTCTGTAGACACACATTTAGAGAACCTGCTGAACGCCCAGCGCATCCTGGAAGAACAAGGTTCTATCAGCGGCAGCATTCACCGTTTTCTGTTGGTGGCACAGAAAGAAAGGGAACGCTAATCGAAATTCCCCCAAAGCGCCTCATCATC
>JAFOZC010000176.1 GCA_017391305.1 Oscillospiraceae bacterium
GACTCCTCAACAGCAACAGCCACGGAAACGGTCATACCGACCATGGGGTTGTTACCTGCGCCCAGGAAGCCCATCATCTCAACGTGAGCGGGGACGGAGGAAGAGCCAGCGAACTGAGCATCACCGTGCATACGGCCCATGGTATCGGTCATACCGTAGGAAGCGGGGCCAGCTGCCATGTTGTCGGGATGCAGGGTACGGCCGGTGCCGCCGCCGGAAGCAACGGAGAAGTACTTACGACCGGTCTCCATGCACTCCTTCTTGTAGGTGCCTGCAACGGGATGCTGGAAGCGGGTGGGGTTGGTGGAGTTACCGGTGATGGAAACGTCAACACCTTCCAGATGCATGATGGCAACACCCTCACGGACGTCGTCGGAGCCGTAGCAGCGAACCTTGGCACGCTCGCCGTCGGAGTATGCGATCTCCTTGACCACATTGACCTTGCCGGAGGCATAGTCGAACTGGGTCTGTACATAGGTGAAGCCGTTGATACGGGAGATGATCTGTGCAGCGTCCTTGCCCAGACCGTTCAGGATAACACGCAGGGGCTCCTTACGGGCCTTGTTGGCGCTTCTTGCCAGACCGATTGCACCCTCAGCAGCGGCGAAGGACTCGTGACCTGCCAGGAATGCGAAGCACTTGGTCTCCTCGCGCAGGAGCATTGCACCCAGGTTGCCGTGGCCGATACCAACCTTGCGGTCGTCGGCAACGGAGCCGTCGATGCAGAATGCCTGCAGGCCGTGGCCGATGATCTCGGCGGCCTCAGCGGCAGTCTTGACGCCCTTCTTGATAGCCATAGCTGCGCCTACGCAGTATGCCCAGCAAACGTTCTCAAAGCAGATGGGCTGAATGGCCTTGGCGATCTCATAGGGATCAAAGCCCTTGGCCTTGCAGATCTCTCTGCACTCTTCAACAGAGGCGATGCCGTATTCGGCAAGAACCTTGTTGATGTTGTCGATTCTTCTTTCGTAGCTTTCAAACAATGCCATTGTGTCTACCTCCTCTTATTCGTGACGGGGGTCGATGTACTTGGCGGCGTTGTCGAACTGGCCGTAATGACCCTTTGCCTTCTCCAGAGCGGTGTCGGCACTGTCGCCCTTCTTAATGAAGTCCATCATCTTGCCCAGGTTGATGAATTCGTAGCCGGTGATCTCGTTGTCCTTGTTGAGAGCAACACGGGTAACGTAGCCCTCTGCCATCTCCAGATAACGGGGGCCCTTTTCCTTGGTGGCGAACATAGTGCCAACCTGGCTGCGCAGACCCTTGCCCAGGTCTTCCAGAGAAGCACCAACGGCGAGACCGCCCTCGGAGAATGCACTCTGGGTACGGCCGTAAACGATCTGCAGGAACAGCTCACGCATAGCGGTGTTGATAGCATCGCAGACCAGGTCGGTGTTCAGAGCCTCCAGGAGGGTCTTGCCGACCAGGATCTCGGAAGCCATAGCGGCAGAGTGGGTCATGCCGGAGCAGCCCAGAGTCTCAACCAGAGCTTCTTCAATAATGCCTTCCTTGACGTTGAGGGTCAGCTTGCAGGCGCCCTGCTGGGGAGCGCACCAGCCTACACCGTGGGTGAAGCCGGAAATGTCGCTGATCTGCTTAGCCTGTACCCACTTGCCCTCTTCGGGAATGGGAGCGGGGCCGTGGTATGCACCCTTTGCAACCGGACACATGTGCTGTACTTCTGTTGTGTAAATCATTGCAAAAATCCTTTCTTATCCGCCTATAGAAGACGGTAAATTCCGTGGAACCTGCAAAAATCCATACTTCGCAAATTCTAAGGTCATTATACAAAAATTTCAGGCAATTGTCAACGGATTTGTTTTATGACCTCAAAAAAAGAAACATTTTGTATTCCTATGTGTTGAAATTTGTTTTATGCTGTGGTATGATACATATAGACTAAATAGTGAAAGGAGAATCGTGTACATGAAAAGGGTATGGATCATAATCGTTATATTTGCTATTCTTTTGGCTGCCCTTGGCTGCTATTTTATTTTCAGGGATAGGGAAGAGGAAATTCCGAAAGGAGAGCGGATCTATTCTGTTCATGTGGGCGGAACATGGAGCAATACCGTTTATTTGGCATTGTATGACAGTGGCTATCTTGAAGTACATGACCCCGATAACAGTTCTCCCTGGGGGATTGAAAATATGGATACCTTCATAGAAGACCACGGCGAAAACCTTGTTTATTCGGGGTATCTTCAAGAGGATGTTTTCCGGAAGACTTTGCAAATGATGGAGCAGTTGCCCGATGAATATGACCGGTCTCTTGATATATTGGATGCTACTACGGCAACGATCCTTTATAAAGGGCAGCAGCATAATATTATACTCATGTTAGAAGGTAATAAACCCCATGAGGATTTCATACATCATTTGTTTGCTCTTGCAGATTACAGATACTGGCTTCCCCTATACGGACGAACGACGGACTGACTAAGCTATAGGCGAAAAAATATCCCTGTTGCAGTTTCCTTCTGCAACAGGGATAAATTTTATTCGTAGTTGCCGTAAACCCAAGCGTTGGGCAGGGAACGGGATTGGATGTTTGCGTTGGAGCACTTGGTGACGTACTCGCCTTCATAGTACATGACGGCACTGGTGCCGCCGTCTAAGTTCATGGCGGTGTAGGCATCGTGGCGCATGAGGATCTTTGCACAGGTCTCTACATCCGTGCCGATAGAACGGCCGATCTGGCGACCTTCGATGATCAGCATCAGGATCTCTCCACGGGAGGACTGACCGATGGCGGCTCTGGGGTTGATGCCGTTGTAGGACTTGTAGCCCTCTACCATCATCTCTCCGTCAATGATCAGGGCGGGGGTGAATTCTACGGCATCGGTGACATCGGATGCCACCTTAGAGCTTGCATTGGCAATATAGAGCTTGTTGTCCTTGGTGAGCTCCAGACGCTTGTAGCCACGCTGGGTGAAGTGGGTGCCGTGACCCTTGCCCTCACACATGGTGTAGCCTGCCACCAGGCCGCCGTTGCCCGCGCCCTCCGGATCTAAAAAGCCGCTGCCGGTGATGCCAAGGATAGCCCCTGCCTTCTTGACCAGGGTTCCCATAGGCTGACCGTATTTGCCGATGCCGGGAGAGGCCTGACAGCGGAGCTGGGCAGGATCCTTGCCTACTGCAAGAATGCCCAGATAGCCGCTACCCTGTACACGGATCAGGAGAAGCTGATTCTTGGCGTCCAATGCCAGAACCTGCTCACCCATGGTGGTGTAAATGGAGGTGCCTTTGTCATTGAGACCGGCTTCGTTAATATAAATATTCTCCCAGCCCTTGTCCAATGCTTCCGGATGCTCTTCCAAGTAGCTTTCAAAGCTGCTGCGATTCAGCTCCCAGAACAGCTCGTAGAAGGCGGCTTCCTCCGGGGATTCTCCGTTAGCGGTAACGGGGGGCTTGCTCTGG
The DNA here is from genome assembly GCA_017391305.1 of Oscillospiraceae bacterium. Lineage (GTDB taxonomy): Bacteria > Bacillota > Clostridia > Oscillospirales > Oscillospiraceae > JAZOXB01. The sequence continues at coordinate 3,421 of JAFOZC010000176.1, forward strand.
GTGGAAGAAGAGGGCTCGGTGCTCTCTGATGGGTCGGTGTTCCCGGAATTGGACTCTGTGGGCGTAGGCTCTGTGGGAACAGGGCGCTGGCTGACGTCGTCCTCGTGCTCGATACGGGACAGATACATCCGCAGGCGCATGTCCTCCACCATATATTCGGGGAGGAACCATTCTGCCATCCAAGAGTGAGTCATGGTAGACAGAGCGGTAGAAATATACTGCTCCCGCAGGCTCTTAATGGTGGGAATGTTTGTAAATACCAGGAAGCAATATAATAATTCAAAGAAAAGAACGATGCACAGTAGGACGGACAGGATCTTCAGACCTCTGTAGGGGCGCTTGTTCTTCTTGGGATTCTTGTGGGATGCTTTCCTTGCTTGTTCTTGAGGATGCTCATTATGGGAATTGATGATGCAACGCCTCCTTTCGTATGTCAGCGTATATCATACCACAAAAAGTCTATGTTGTAAACAAAATTCCTGTGAATTTTTTGTGACCTGTGGGAAGATCGAAAATACTGTGTTGACTTTATGGGTATTTCCTGTTATTCTTTTTGCGGTTCGAATTTATGACAGGAAAGGGATATTGGCTATGTTAAGAGAGAAATCAGACAGACTTTTGACACGGGCGCTGTCAGGGTCTGTGTTTAGCTGGCGAGAGATCTTCCGCCTGATGATCCCGGGGATTTTGGACAACCTGTCCATTACCCTCATCAGCATGCTGACCACGGCTCTCATCAGTAAGAATGGGGAGAGCTCTATGGCGGCGGTGTCGCTGGTGGGGCCTGTGACGGGGCTGATGGTGTGCTTCTTCACCGGCATCAGTGCAGGGGGCTCTGTTATCGTTGCCCAGTGCTGGGGCGGTGGGGATGAAGAACGGCTGAAACGGGCCATTGCTACAGGCTTCTGCCTGACTGTGGTGGTGGGAACGGTGATCAGTGTGCCTCTGCTCCTATTCCCGGAGTGGATCTTGTCGCTACTCTATGCCGATGCAGAGCCTGAGGTCATGGAGAAGGCTGTGATCTATCTGTCCGGCAGTGTCTGGTCTGTTCTGATCTTTACGGTCTATACCGCAGGCTTTGCCATCCTTCGGGGGCTGGGAGAGTCCCGTCGCTGCTTGGTGCTGAGTATTGTGATCAATTTGGCATATTTCCTCTTTAGTGTGCTGTTCCTGAATGTGCTGGATATGGACATTGTCGGCAGTGTGTGGGCCTTGCTTTTGGCTCGGTTTGTAGGTACGGTGCTGACGGTGATCCTGCTCATTTATTGGAAGCCGCCTGTGAAGATGAAGCTGTGGAATTTGCTTTCCTTTGACAGAGAGCTGTTAAAGCGGACTCTGCAGGTGAGCTTGCCCTTTGGTTTGGAGCAGATCTGTATTTCCTTCGGCAATCTGACCTCCAAGATCTACATGGTGCCTCTGGGAACCTCTGCCATCAGCACCCATGCCATTGCCAATTCCTTACTGACGGTCTTTTCCACCGCCTCCCTGTCCGCAGGGAATCTGGCGGTGACGGTGGTTGGCAAGTGCTACGGTGCAGGGAAGAAGGAGGAGGCCTACCGCTACGGCAAGCGCTGTAATCAGCTTGCAACGGCGCTGATGCTGCTGTCCTGTTTGGTCTTTATGCCACTGCTTCCCTTCCTGCTGAATCGCTTCCATCCCACGGCGGAGGCCTTTGCTATGGCACGGAAGCTGTTACTGTGGAGCATTCCGTCTCTACTGCTGTTTGCCCCTATGTCCAATACTCTGCCCTTTACCCTCCGTGCGGCAGGGGATTCGGCTTATCCCTCCTACATCTCTTTGGGTGTGCTATGGGTCATCAGCATTGGTCTGGGCTATGTTTTCGCCATTCCCATGGGCTGGGGTCTCTGGGGCATCTGGGCTGCCCAATGGCTAAGCTGGGCTGTGAGAAGCCTGCTGTTCTACCTCCGCTTCCGCAGGAAGCAGGTCTGAACCTAATAGATATAATCGGTGCTTTCTCGGAAGTCAGAGTCCGAGAAAGCACCGATCGTATCTATGGGACTGCTCTCCTTAGGATGCGGAGAAAACGTGGACCTCTACAGTGTGGACGCAGACATTTAAGTTGCCGATCTGACCTTCCTTGGTCAGACAGCTGTCCCAGCTCTCGGCGAAGAGAAAGAAGCCCAATTCATCGGGGTCAAAGGCACAATGCCATTCCTCATTCATGGAATAATTGGGATAGTCGCAGGCACACAGGAAGGTCTCCGGGTGTAGTTCTTCACATACAAGCATGGGGCGACAGTATTTCTTCTTCATCTCTTTTCACCTCAGGGAAAGAATCGTTTGTTGGCGGGGAAAATCAGGCTACCCCCTCAGGGAAGAAGGGGGATCTGTCATGGTATATACAACTGTTTTCGACAGGCGGACATCGAAATACAGTATACATTATAGCCTGTTTTCCAAGGATAATCAAGGGAAAAATGAAAAATAATGGAAATTTCTTCGCTTTTCTTCCGCTTATACCAGAGCTTTCCCATCGGAGAAGGCCTTGCCCACGGCCTGTCCCAATACATGATAGCGATGGTGGAAGGAATCGTAGCTCAGGGGGCGGAGCTTTTGCAGATCTACCTTTCCGTCCGTGAGGATGCTTTCGTCCATGCTGATATTCATGATCCTGCCTACCAGACGGCAGCTTTCCGGGTCGTAGGAGATCAGCTCACACTCCACCGCCATGGGAAGCTCTGCAATAACGGGAGCATTGACGAAGTCACCGGGAAGGGTGTGGAAACCGCACTTTTCCAGCTTGTCCGGCACCTTGTTCCCACTGACAATGCCCAAATAGTCGCATTCCTTCACATAGTCCGCCGTAGCCATGCTGACGGTAAAGGCCTTGCTGTGAAGAATATTGGCAGTGGTCTTGTGATCCTCACTGATACAGATGGAGATCTCCTTCTCCTCCGAGATCCCACCCCAGGCCGCATTCATAGCATTGGCCCGACCCTCTTCATCATAAGCCGCCACAATAAACACCGGCATGGGATATACAGCAGTTTTTGCACCAAAATTGATTCTCATAGGTGTACTCCTTTCCTTGCGTGAATTCTTTTCGGTGTACGATTATCTTTTCTTTGTCTTACGCTTCTTAGTATGCTTTGCAGTGTTTGGGAGACTTTTGTATCCCACGTGCTTTGCATAGTTTGCATAATGCGCATATTCGGCTTTTTTTGCTTCCTTCGCAAATTTGGCGGATTGAGCAAATTCTGCGTATTTTGCAACTTTTGCTTTCTCTGCGTTTTGGGGTATGGCTCCATGTTGCTTCTTTTTTTCTTCCGTGGATTCCTGATTGGAAAGGGCAAGGGTGGTTTCGCAGGAGGCGCTTAGCTTGAAATCCAACAAAGGTATTTTAGAATACTCTTTGAGTGAAGCGATATATTTGACTACGGTTTGATCCTGCTCTATAAAGCTCTTATGTGGGATCTCAACATTTGAATCCTCTGCCTCTGCCTGTGCCTTTTGGTATGCAGCTTTGATCTGATCAAAACGATTGCTTAGTTCGTCCATATCATCTGTGAGACATGGAGTTAAGCCCGCAACAACATCTCTGTGCTTGCGGATAGGGGATCCAATGATCTTTTTCGCAGTATCCACATCGATGCATTGCATACCCTCACTCCGTGAGTATACCATCCACCGTTTATGCTCGGCTGTTTCATCTGCGTTGTTATTGTGGTATGCCGCAAAGGAAACAGCTGCTATTGA
>JAFOZC010000025.1 GCA_017391305.1 Oscillospiraceae bacterium
ATGAAACAGCCGAATTTAAAGGGTATTTCTTCTGATTTTCTTTCAAATTTTCTTTTAAGTGATATATTTTCGTAAGCAGATCCCCGGTTATCGTGTAATGCCGAAATGCCGTGTATGCCTTGTAGTATCGGTTTAAGTGGCGACAAAGCTTCCCCTGTGCAAAGGTGAGTCCGGGAGGCCTCCCTTGGCAAGCTCCCTTCAGATCCCCCGAAGGGGCGGAGGGATGGAAAGCGTTTCGTATTCCCATTGGTTCCAACGGAAGAGCCACTCATCTACCCGGACGATCCCTCAGTCAGCTTCGCTGACAAATCGTTGCGACGATTCCGGTCGGCGGCTCTGACAGTCCACCGGACTGTCATTCACTACCGCCGACACCGCTTCGCTAATCCTTTACACAAGGGAGCCTTCCGACATCCGACATTTCCATAAAATAATGAGGTTTAGAGTTAACGGAGCGGTAGGGGGCGAACGCAGTTCGCCCCCTACGGTAATAATCATCATTGTTACGCTCAATGAGATCCGGCGCTTGTTGTAAGTGCTCGGGCGATGACATGGCACATTCTGTCAGATTACTCCGCAAGGGATAGTTTGCATTTATCTTCAGAAGCACTGGTATATTGGCCCTCATTCATGGTGCTGATCTTTCCAGAACTGCGCATAAAATCCATTCTGTTTCATGAGTACATCGTGGCTTCCAAATTCTGCGATTTTTCCCTCATTTAATACATAGATCCTATCGCATTTCCGCACTGTGGATAAACGATGCGCAATAATAATCATCGTTATGTCCTGAGGTAATGTGTTCATAGTGATTTCAATCGCATGCTCTGTGACGGAGTCCAGATTACTGGTTGCTTCATCCATAACGATAATATCAGGATTTTTTAAAAGGGCTCTGGCGATAGCAAGGCGTTGCCTTTGACCGCCCGATAAATTTCGACCATTTTCCTCTAAGCGAGTTTCGTATTTCATCGGCAATTTGTCGATAAAATCGTGTGCTCTACTCATTTTACTTACTCGAATTATGTCATCGTCGGTTGCACAAGGATTTGCCAATCTTAGATTTTCCGCTATAGAACCACTGAAAAGGAAGGTGTCTTGAGATATATAGGCAATGCGATCCCTCAATATCTCTATAGGAATATCCTGAATATTCTTTTTTCCAATGGTAATAGAACCGCTTTCCCCCTGATAAAATCGCATCAGAAGTTTTGCTAAAGTCGTTTTTCCGGATCCACTTTGTCCTACAAGAGCTATTTTTTCGCCGGGCATGATGTTCATAGAGATATTTTTTAGTACCAACTCTCTCGTTCCGTAACGGAAATTAAGATCGCTGATCTGTATCGGCTGACGGAGAGATTCTGCCTCTTTAAGAATATCATCTTCTTTGCAGTACTCTTCTTGTGTTAAGTCCATAACATCTCCCAAACGTTCTGCCGCTACAACAGCAGTCTGCATCATTGGTTGCAGCTTGAGAAGATTTTGAACCGGGCTCAAAAAATACAGCAATAGAGCATGGAACGTAAGCAATGCACCCAGCGTCATTTCGCCCATCAAAACATCATGTACACCAAACCAAAGAATCAGTGTTTCTCCAATAGCTGCCAGAGTTGTTGTGATCTGTTTCTGAGTAACATTCAGAAGAAAATTTTTCCTTATATCATTCCAGAAATCTCGATACAGATTCTCCGCTTTCTCCTGTGAGATCTGTTCGGCATTCATTGCTTTAACCGTTTCTACCCCTTCTACGCTCTCGCAGAGAAAAGATGTAAACTGCGCATTTTTCTCCATATACTGACGGTTAGAGGTTTTAATTGGCTTCACATACAAAAAAACGATAATTGCATACAGTATAACAATTCCCATAGCAATCAGGAAAAGATCCTTTTTCATATAGCAAAGAATCGCACCTCCTGCCACAGCCATAAAAACATCAATCATAATCGTTAATGCCGCATCCGCTACTGCATCACGAATTTTCCCCGCATCCACATATCTGGAAATAATTTCGCCGTTTTTTCTCATATTAAAGAAACGAAGCGGTAAACGAAGGAGATGTCGGTTATATTCCGGAATCAGACGAAGGTCAATACCGCGGGATAATCTTAACATCAGATGCTGTCTGCAGTATTCAAGAAGGCCCTTTACTACATACAGTGCCAAAACAAACAAAGATATATATGTCAAATGATTGTCGCAGTTCTCTCCTACCGTATGATCGATAAGCAGGTTGTAGTAAAAGGGAAGAGCAATTCCGGCAAAGGTAATAATCAAGGAAAGCAGAAAGATAGGTAGCAGAATCTTTTTCTGAGGCAACAAAAGACCCAGAAACCGTCGTAAAATACCTGTATCTTCGTTGGATTGTGTAAAATCCTTTCCCGGGCTAAGGAGGATCAGAACACCGCTCCAATGCTTGCAGAATTCTTCCACAGTGTAATTGACGATTCCCTTAGCAGGATCTCCTATCATCATTTTACCGTCCTTGATCTCAAATATCACTACATAATGAAGCTGGAATTTTTCTGTCACAATATGGGCAATGGCAGGTAAAGGGAATTCACTACTTAAAGCAGTTTGATCCCCTCGAACACCTTTTGCATCAAAGCCCAACTGCTTTGCTGCCCGAACCATACCAAAGGCACTTGTACCCTGTCGATCTGTTCCGGCAAGCTCCCTGATCTGTGCAATAGGGAGCTTGCTCCCGTAATATCGTAAAATTGTAGCAAGACATGCGGCACCGCAATCCGTACTGTCATGCTGACGAATGCATTTATATCTCATATTCTTCTCCCAATAACCATAAAATAGCCTTACCTTAGAATTCGGTAGATCACATAGCTGACATAAACAGAAAAATCAAAACTTTCCTGTCCTCTTTATGGATTATAAATAAAATGCACAGATTAGTCAATAAAATTATTTTTTGTTTTATAATAAATCACAAACATTCGATTATTTCAACTTTATTTAATATGTAAACGCTTTAATGTGAAAAAATATTGTGATTGTCTCACTTCTTTCTTGATTGTTATATGCACGTAACACATCATATTTGTTTTGATGCATAATTTTATGCTTGACTTTTCATTATTTTATGTGTAATATACACATAGAAGAAAGCTTCATTATTGGTTTTCTATTGTAACAATTATTTGAGAGGAGTTATAATCATGTTTGAAGAACTGAACGAAATGGAACTGTTGGAAGTTGAAGGTGGTAACGATGGTATGGGCAACGGCGGCTACGAGTCCGACCCCTCGAGAAGAATGGGCGGCGGTAACATGTATTCTCGTACTTACTACAGTATGCGCTAATCCCATGTGCCTAATTCATAGTTTCCCATAACTGAATAAAACAAACCCGCTTTGGAAGTTTTGGATTTCACAGCGGGTTTTCTTTTTTTGCTCCATTTCTTTACATATAACAAAAAATATTTTCGATAGATAAGACAGAAGACAAAAATATAAAAGGAACGATTTCCAAAATTACGGAAATCGTTCCTTTGTGTGTTATAGGGTGGCTGAGCGTTCCTGCTCTTCTTGGAGTTGGACGATGATGGGGTTGGAGATAAACCAGCCGCGTTCTGTTAATCTCCATCTGCCCTCTTCGAAGACGGCGTAGCCGTTTCCTGCACAGCGCTCTAAGAATCTCTGCAAGGGGGCGAAGGGCAGGAGGAAGCGTTTCTCGTATTCCTTGGGGTCTATGCCCTGAGAGGTGCGGAGACGAAGCATGAGATATTCCCCGGCTCTGGCACGGGGAGGGATGCTCTCGCAGTCGCTGAGAACCTGACCGTGCTTTTGGATGCCCTCGATATATCCCTTAATATCGCTCATGATGGTGAAGCGCTTGCCGCCGAAATCCGAGGCCGCAGAGGGGCCGAAGCCCAGATACTCTTCTCCCGTCCAATATTTCAGGTTATGCTTGGAAGCAAAGCCCTTCTTGGCATAGTTGGAGATCTCGTAATGCTCATAGCCATGCTCCCGAAGGTATTGGGAAGCCATGAGATACATCCTGAGCTGTTGTTCATCGGATGCGATCTGAAGCTTGTCCTTATAGCCCCACATGGGAGTTCCTTCCTCAATTTTCAGAGCATAGCAGGAAATGTGCTCCGGCCGCAGGGAAACGGCAGTCTCCACCGTCCGAAGCCAATCCTCCAGATTCTGCCCCGGCAGGGCATACATGAGATCCAAAGAAATGTTGGCAAAGCCCACTTTTCTGGCAAGCTCCATTGCTTCCTTCGCCTGACGGAAGCTGTGGGGTCTGCCCAACTGCTCCAAAACAGCATCGTCTGTAGACTGGACACCGATGGAGATCCGATTGAAGCCTGCCTTCAGGAGCTTCTTGAGTCCCTTTTCGTTCAGGCTGTCGGGGTTGGCCTCGAAGGTAATTTCCGGATCTTGTGCAATGCGGAAGCTGCGATGGATCTCGTCCATGATCTTGTCCAAATTTTCTGCGCCGAAATAGCTTGGGGTGCCGCCGCCGAAATAAACGGTATCTACCACATGATCCGGACTCAGCTTCCCTGTTTCCGCCATGTGATCGGACAGAGCCTGCAAGTAATCATCCACCATACGGGGCTGAAGCGCTCCGCCGTTGGAGTAGAAATCGCAGTATTCACAGCGACTCTTGCAAAAGGGGATGTGGATATAAATGCCCAGCTTTTTTTCTTTTGCGTTGTGTCGGTTTAGAAAAAAGGCCATTTTACTTTCCTCCGATCTTCTCTTGGATAAAGCTTCGGAAGGCCTCCGGCGATCCTTTGGTAAAGCCCTTCTTGGAGACGAAATAATAAAGATTTTTGCCGTAGCGCAGGAGGAAGAGATTTTCCGTTTCCTGCAGCTCAAAAATTGCGGAGTAGCCGGTGCAGGCGAGCTGATCCTCATCCTCCATCAGGGTCTGTGCCAGACTTCTTTCATAAAATTCCGTGGTCAGGTGCAGGCCGTTTGTGCCGTATTTCCTGCGGACAGAGGCCTCCCAACGTTCCATGGTTTTTCGGGGCAGGGTCTTACGGGCAATGGCCATATAGATCAGCAGACCCAACACCACTGCAAGGAGGACGGCATTCTTCCCATAGCTTTGGGTACGGACGGTGTCTATGATGAGATAAAGGATCATGAGACCGCAGGAGCCGTACAGGAACAGGTCTGTGTAAAGCTGCCGCTTCTTCATGGCAAAACCGGTGGCTTCCTCCTGACTCTCGGCATCCACCACGGTGTTACAAATAAAAATGGGTAGATCCTGTACTACGTTCGGTTCTTCATTCATCATTGGCGCTCTCCTGTTCCGTACGAGGAGTATTCTGCACAGCAATGAGGCGGTTGCCGGAGCTGATACGCATCACGATCACACCTTGGGTATCTCTGCCGTGGATGCTCACGGAATCCACAGAGGTACGGAGAACCACACCGCCGGACTCGATCATGAGAAGATCCTCGCTGTCATCTACCACACAGGCTCCCACAACGGCGCCGGTCTTTTCTGTCAGCTTATAATTCTTCTTACCCATACCGCCACGGCTCTGGACCTCATCGCCTCGCATATAGCTCTCTACAGGCGTCCGCTTGCCGAAGCCCTTCTCCGTCACGGAAAGGAGGGTCTTGCCTTCCTCCGCTACGGCGGCGCCTACGACGATATCCTCTTCCTTCAGTCGGATCCCACGGACACCGGCTGCCATTCTGCCCATACAACGGACGTCGTTCTCGTTGAAGCAGATGGCCATGCCCAGACGGGTGGCAATGAGGATATTATTCTCTCCCGAGGTCTTCATGACGGAGATCAGCTCGTCCCCCTCGTCAATGGTCAGCACACGGATGCCGGCCTTACGGGCGGTATAGAGGTCGGAAAGCTGCATCCGCTTTACCGTACCCTTTCGGGTGACCATCATGATATATTCTTGGTCAGAGAATTCTCGGGTCAAAAGCATGGCCGTGACCCGTTCCTCCGGCTCTAAGGGGAGAATGTTCACAATATTGGTACCCCTTGCGGTTCTGCCGGCTTCGGGGATGAAGTAGCCCTTCTTCCGATGGACTCTGCCCATATTGGTGAAGAACAGCAGGTGGTCATGGGTAGAGGCAATGAAGAGGTTCTTAATATAATCCTCTTCCTTCAGGCTCTGGCCGGAGACACCTCTGCCCCCACGCTTCTGGGAACGGTAGGTATCCACGGGAAGGCGCTTCATGTAGCCTGCATTGGACAGGGTATAGCAGCAGTCCTCCTCCTGAATCAGATCCTCATCGTCGATCTCGTCCTCCACATCCAGAATTTCCGTCCGTCTCTTGTCACCGAACTTATCTCGGATGGTGGTCAGCTCTTCCCGAATGATGTCCCGAACCAGTTGGATATCTGCAAGGATCTCCTTATAATGGGCGATCTTCTCCTGCAGCTCTTGGAATTCCGCAAGAAGCTTATCCTTTTCCAAGCCCTGCAGCCGCTTGAGCTGCATATCTAAAATCGCCTGTGCCTGGATCTCACTGAGGCCGAAGCGCTCCATCAGGTTCTCCTTGGCATTGTCATAGGAGGAACGGATGATGCGGATGACCTCGTCAATATGATCCTGTGCAATGAGCAAGCCCTGGAGCAGGTGCGCCCGTTCCTCTGCCTTCTTCAGGTCATAACGGGTGCGGCGGATGATCACATCCTCCTGATGGGCAAGATATTCGTCAATGATCTCCCGAAGGGTGAGAACCTTAGGCTGAGACTGATTCTTCACCAGTGCCAGCATATTCACCGCAAAATTGGTCTGCAGGGAGGTCTGGGCATAGAGGCGGTTGAGAACCACCTGGGCATTGGCCTCACGCTTCAGCTCAATGACGATACGCATACCGTTACGGTCAGACTCGTCACGGATGTCGGAGATACCCTCCAGACGCTTCTCGTTGACTTGATCTGCCATAGACTTAATGAGCATGCGCTTATTGACCTGATAGGGGATCTCCGTCACGATGATCCGCTGGCGGTTCTGACCGAATTCCTCGATCTCCGTACGGGCACGCATGGTGATGCGACCCTTGCCGGTGGCATAGGCACTGCGGATGCCGGCTCTGCCGAGGATCAGCGCCTTGGTGGGGAAGTCCGGCCCCGTTACATGCTCCATGAGCTCCATAAGCCCCGCTTCCGGATTGTCCAGAACGCAGAGACAGGCATTGATGACCTCCGTCAGGTTGTGGGGAGGGATGTTGGTTGCCATACCCACCGCAATACCGGAAGAGCCGTTGACCAACAGATTGGGGAAACGGCTGGGGAGCACACGGGGCTCTTTCCGAGTTTCGTCAAAGTTAGGGTCCCAATCCACCGTTTCTTTTTCCAGATCTCTGAGCATTTCGTTAGAGATCTTGGAAAGCCTTGCCTCCGTATATCGGTAGGCCGCAGGGGGGTCACCGTCCACAGAGCCGAAGTTTCCGTGGCCGTCTACCAGCATATAACGCATGGAGAAATCCTGTGCCAAACGCACCAGCGCATCATAGACAGAAGCATCTCCGTGGGGATGATACCGTCCCAAAACGTCACCGACACAGGTGGCGGATTTCTTAAAGGGCTTATCTGCCGTTAAATTATCCTCGTACATGGCATACAGGATCCGACGGTGTACCGGCTTCAGACCGTCCCGAACATCGGGAAGGGCTCTGCCGATAATGACGGACATGGCATATTCCATGTAGCTGGTTTTCATTTCCTGTACAAGCTCGGAGCTGACAATGGCCTGATTGGGATAGCGAATGTCCTCCGGCTTGTAATCCTTTTTATGTGCCAAGGTTTTTCCTCCTTGTATCGTCCCGACCTCTCCCTGACGGGCAGTCGGAACTGTTCAATATCAATAGTCCAGATTGGTCACGTATCTTGCATTGGTTTCAATAAATTCCTTTCGGGGCTCTACCTTCTCACCCATGAGGAGGGTAAAGATCTCATCTGCCCGAATGGCATCGTCTAACTCAATACGCTTTAAGGTTCGTTTCTCCGGATCCATAGTGGTATCCCAGAGCTCCTGGGGGTTCATTTCGCCAAGA
>JAFOZC010000026.1 GCA_017391305.1 Oscillospiraceae bacterium
GGCAATATCCGATACGGTAAGCTTGCCGTAGATATTGGCTGTGAGAATGTCCAGGATCTCCTTAACGGGATAGGGTACATCCACCCCGTCAATGTGGAAGCTTCGGCGCTGGTTTTTGCTCACTGCGGAGGTACTGCGAGAGAGCCTGATCAAGAATATCTCCAAAAGATTCTTTGTCATCTGGCTGCTGCCGAAGGGAGCATTGGGGATCCGTTCTAACTTTTGCAGGAGAGGATTGGTTTCGTCCACCAATTTAAAGCACGACAGTCCCTCCTCGAAAAGGGTGGACAGCAGGCTCTTCTCCTCCGGGCTGAGGCGAAAGATCTTCCCTTCAAAATCCTTCATGGCACGACTGCGGCATTCAAAGGTAATGATGCTCACATTCGGTGCAGTGCGGTGATCTCCCGACAGATTGTGGAATTCGTTGGGCTTGTGGAAGGTCATTTCTCCGCTTTTCAGGACAAACTTGTTCTTGTCGGCGGTGCAGAGCATTTCCCCCTTATCAATATAGACCATTTCCCAAAAATCATGGCTCTCCCCCTCGTAGGAAAAATTCTTGGAAAACTCCATATAAAAGATGGTAATGATCTTTTCCACATTGAAAGCCCTTTCAAAGCTGACCCGTGTAAAATTATCTTTCACGCTATCCCCCTCCTGTCTGATTTTACACTTATTATAGCCGATTTTACATTCCATGGCAAGCTTTTGCCCGTTAAAATATATTATATAAAATCCACAAATTTTCACCAAAAAGGAGGACGAATTATGTATACTGTTCTGGTTATCTCCTGCCACCCCGATGATATGGAGATTGCCTGTGCCGGCACCCTGCTCAAGTGTAAGGAGCGTGGAGACCGTGTGGTCATCTGTCACCTGTCCAGTGGCAACTTAGGTCACGAGATCATCCCTCCCGATGAGCTGACGATCATGCGTGCAAAGGAAGTGGAGCGCTCCGCTGCCTTGGGCGGCTTCGAGGTCATCCACTCCAGCTTCGATGATCTGGCCATTTATGACAACAACAAGGAAGCCCGTGATAAGGTGGTGGATGTGATCAAGTCCGTAGATCCCGACTTCATCATCACCCACGACCCCAACGACTATATGCCGGATCACAATGCGGTATCCCGTCTGGTCTTCGATGCCAGCTTCACCGCTACCCTGCCCAACTATCACACTAAGGTTCCCGGCCATGCACGGATGGTTCCCATTTACTATATGGACACTCTCTGCGGTGTGAACTTTAACCCCACGGAATATGTAGACGTGACCCCCTATATTGACAAGAAGTTAGAGATGCTGGAATGCCACGAGTCTCAGATCGTCTGGATGCGTGACCACGACCACATCGACTTCCCGGACATGGTCAGAACCTGTTGCCGTTACCGTGGCTTCCAGTGCGGTGCAGACTATGCCGAGGGCTTCAAGCAGTGCCAGGTCTACCTGAAGGGCACTACCAAGAGATACTTACCCTAAAATTCACTGATAAGGAGATACAATTATGGATTTCAATTCTACCGTCAAGGGCTCTGCATTAGAGGGCTTCTACCCCGCAGGCTGGGACTTCGCCAAGATCGACGCTTGTATCGATGCTCCCGAGACCATCACTGTTCATCAGGCACACTGGAATGAGGGCTTCACCCCCATCAAGTGCGACAATCTGGAAGAATTCAACACCTACATGGGACACGAGATCGCCCTGCAGATCAAGCTGGCTAAGGATCGCGGTGAAAAGATCGCATTTATCCTTCCCGTAGGCCCTATGGGCATGTACAAGTGGGTGGTCTACTTCCTGAAGGAGTGGCAGATCTCCTGCGAGCACGTCTATACCTTCAACATGGACGAGTGGGCTGACGGTGAGGGCAACACCCTGCCTCCCGAGAATCACGGCTCCTTCCAGTATGCTATGGAGAATGCTCTGTTCAATCCCCTTGGTGAGCTGACCGTTCCCAAGGATCAGAGAAACTTCGCCACCAAGGAGAATCTGCCCACCTATCCCGAGAAGATCAACGCTCTCAAGGCCGAGGGTGCCAAGCTGGTTCTGGTCTACGGCATCGGCAGAATGTGCCACATTGCTTTCTGGGAGCCCACCTTTGCAGCCGACTACGAAACTGCCGCCCAGTGGGAAGCTGCCCCCTACCGCATCGGTGCGAAGATCCATCCTCTCACCGTGGAGCAGAACGCACTGACCAGCTTCAAGTCCAGAACTCCTCTGGTTCCCTGCAGAGCCAACACCATCGGCCCCGGCCTGTTCCTGAAGGCTGACTATGCCATCGGCGGTGCAGACGGCACTCTGGGCAGAGGGATGCAGTGGCAGGGTCTGTCCCTGTGGATGACCCTCCGTCATGAGAAGACCCCCTGGATCACCTCCTCCTATATTCCCACCCTTCCCGGAAGACTGTTCTTCCTCAGCGAGCTTGCAGGTCCTCTGGAAGCTGAGTGCAACTAATATGACACCTAACAACAAGACCGGCATTGCCCTCTGCGGCAATGTGCTGGTAGATCAGATCAACCTGATCCGTGCCTATCCCAATGCAGGGGAACTGACGAAGATCATCGGCTTAGATAAGGCCGTAGGCGGCTGTGTCCCCAATGTAGGCATCGATCTGAAGAAGATCTGCCCCGAGCTGAATGTCCGTGCCATCGGTAACATCGGCAAGGATGATAACGGTGCCTTCTTACGGGGTGTTTTAGCCTCCCACGGTCTGGACCTGTCCGGATTAAAGGAGGTGGACGATGCCACTACCTTTACACAGGTCATGAGCATCCCCGGCGGACAGCGGACCTTCTTCACCTACGCAGGTGCAGACGGCAGTCTGTGCGCGGAGGACCTGGATTTTTCCGAGAATCCTCCTGCCATCCTCCATCTGGGCTACTTCCTTCTGCTGAAAAAGATAGACGAGGGAGAGGGTCTGCGGATCCTGCAAAAGGCCACCGAGGCAGGTGTGGAGACATCCATTGACTTAGTCAGCGAAAATTCCGACCGCTACAATTTGGTGCTTCCCTGTCTGCCCTACACGGATTATCTCATCATCAACGAATTAGAAGCCGGCAAGCTCACGGGTACTGCCCCCACACCCGAGTTGCTTCCCCTCATCGCTATGAAGCTCAAAGAGCTGGGTGTGCGGAAGAAGGTCATCATCCATATGCCGGATCGGTCTCTGTGCTGTTCGGATGAAGGTCTTACCATAGTGCCTTCCTATGATCTCCCCAAAGAAGCCATTGTAGGCACCACAGGGGCAGGAGATGCCTTCTGCGCCGGAGCCCTCTATGGGATTTACCGGGGCAAAACAGACCGAGAAATTCTGGAATTTGCCTCTGCTGCCGCAGTGGCCGCTCTCAGTAGCAGTGATGCTACAAGCGGTCTGCGAACAGAGGCAGAGATCCTGGAACACTGCAAACAATACAGGAGAAAAGTATTATGCTTGTAAATTTAAACGACGTGCTGAAAAAAGCCCAGGCAGAACACTATGCCGTAGGACTTTTTAACACCACGGATACTGATATGCTGGAGGCTGTGATCTCCGCTGCCGAGGAGCTTCGTTCTCCCGTCATCATCGGCACGGCTGAGGTCCTCCTCCCCGCCGGAGAGCTGAAGCTCATTGTCCCTGCCATCATTGCCGCCGCAAAGCGTGCCACTGTTCCCGTTGTGGTACATTATGACCACGGTCTGACCTTCGACCGTTGCATGGAGGCACTGCAGTTAGGCTTCTCCTCCATTATGTTCGACGGTTCTGCCGGGGAGTATGACAAGAACATTGCCGACACCTGCGAGATCGTGAAGATCGCCCATTCCTTCGGCGCCAGTGTGGAAGGCGAGATCGGCCATGTGGGTCAGGCTTCCACGGAAGACAACCTCCACACCGACATGTACACCACTGCCGACGAGGCAGAGGCTTATGTAAAGGCTACCGGCGTGGATGCCCTTGCCATAGCCATCGGCACTGCTCACGGAGTATACAAAACAAAGCCTCAGCTGAACTTAGAGCGGCTGTGCGAGATCCGCAGTCGGATCGACACTCCCCTGGTGCTCCACGGTGGCAGTGGCCTCAGTGATGATGACTTCCGCAACACCGTCCGTGACGGCATTGCCAAGATGAATATTTTCACAGACCTGTGTCTGGCCGGCAACCGTGCTATGGAAGACGGTCTTGCCGCCAAGGAGGCCTACTTGGATATCCGCAACCGCAAGGTCGCCTATATCAAGGAAGTTGTAAAGAACAAGATCCGTCTCTTCGGATCGGAAAACAAAGCCTGAAGGAGGGTAAATCTATGAAGAAAGTCAGATGGTGTATCATCGGCGCAGGCGGCATTGCAGACCGCCGTTCCATCCCCGGTATGCTCTTAGATCCTCAGAACGAGATCGTAGCTGTCATGGACACTGTCCCTGCAGTAGCGCAGAAGGTTGCGGAAAAGTACGGCTTCCCCCACTACTTCTCCGATGCAGAGGAAATGCTCAAGACCGTAGACTCCGATGCAGTCTATATTGCCACTCCGGTATTCTGCCACTATGATCAAGCTATGCTTGCTCTGAAGCACGGCAGACACGTATTCATGGAGAAGCCCATCACCTTAGGGGCTAAGGAGGGCAAGAAGCTCCTGAATGCCTTCAAGAAGGCAGGTAAGCAACTGATGATCGGCTACATGATGGGCTATCACAACCTTCATGTCAAAGCCCGAAATCTGATCCAAAGCGGCGGTATCGGCGATGTGAACCTGTTCAAGCTCCAGTTCACCTGTTGGTATCCCGACATCCCCGGTGCATGGAGACAGACCAGAGCCTATAGCGGCGGCGGTGCCATTATGGATCTTGCCGTTCACTGCATGGAGCTGTTCACTTCCATTACCGGAGAAGATTTCGAGAAGTGTACCGCATACTTTACCACCAAGACCTTTAACTACGAGGTCGAGGACTCCGCTGTGATCACCTTCAAGTCCGAGAAGGGCATCCTCGGTCACATTGACGTCAACTTCAATGTCCCCGACAATGCCGCCACCGGCAAGATGGAGATCTACGGCACCGCAGGCAGCATCGTTACCGAGGGAACGCTGTCCCAGGAAGAGGTCGGCAGGATGAAGTACATCTACTCTCCCCAGGGTGACTACGAAGCCCAGCAGAACCGCATCAGCGGCAAGGCACAGACCTATTACGGCAAGGGCGGCAACATGTATACCAAGCAATTTGCGGCCTTCGGCAAGCTGATCCTCAGCGGCAAAACAGATTACACCAACGCAGAGCGCGCTCTCCGCATTCAGGAGCTCTGTGATGAAATGTACAAGCACAATCATTATTAATTCATATAAAATTTTAAGAAAGTGGTGAATGAAATGGCAAAGTCTACTGATTTCCGTTACAACACAGGTGCGACCCGTGTCCCCTGGCCCGCAGTTGGTGAGAACTACAACAAGGAAGACCTCATGGCCGTCATCCGCTTCCTCATGAAGGGGGAAGGCGAAGAGTACGAAGCCGCCATCAAGGCCGTGGAGGCAGAGGTAGAGAAGCTGGACAAGCTGTCTACTCCTCCCGGAAAGCTATCCCTTGGCCCCAATGTTGAGGCTGCCGAGGCCGCTTGCGACGCTTACCTGAAAACCACCGGCTCCACCTTCGTAGCCAATGCTACCGCCGGCTTTGAGATCGCCTATAAGTATGCCAACCTCCAGCCCGGTGACGAGGTCATCGTACCTGCCATCACCTTTATTGCCACAATGGCATACCCCCTGTCCGTTGGCGCCAAGCTGGTCTTCGCCGATTTAGATCCCAAGACCTGCAACATGGATCCCAAGGATGTGGAAAGAAAGATCACTCCCAAGACCAAGATGATCGTTCCCGTACATATTGGCGGCTATCCCTGCGACATGGATGCCATTATGGAGATCGCCAACAAGCACGACATTCTGGTTCTGGAGGATGCCGCCCATGCCTTCGGTGCTATGTACAAGGGCAAGATGATCGGCACCATCGGTCACTTCGGCGCTTTCAGCTTCCACGAAGTCAAGAACTGCACCTCCTTCGGTGAGGGTGGCATCGTATGCACCAATGTTGATGCTTTCCGTCCCTATATGAAGCGCTCCCGTTTCTTCGGTTGCAACTTCGACACTCCCATTAAGAATTGGCTCTACGATGTCAACGCTATGCCCGGTAAGTACGGCCCCTTCGTTGCTCTGAACAGCTCCACCACCGAGATTCAGGGTCTGGGTCTCAAGCTCCAGGTCGAGCGCTATGACAAGATCCTGGCTGAAAGAAAGGCCGCCGCAGAATATGTTACCAAGCGTCTGGAGGGTAACCCCGCTATCATTCCTCAGGACGTCAACAATCCCGATGTCGTTCCCACCTACCACCTGTATCTGCTGGAGATCGATCCCGCTAAGGCAGGCGGCGATGTACAGACCCTGAAGGCAAAGCTCACCGAGAAGGGTGTTACCAACATCCCCCACTTCGGCCCCCTGTTCCACTTTGATATCCTCAAGACCTACGGCTACGACATGGACGAGATCGCAAAGACCTGCCCCGTCTGCGAGGATCTGTTCAACAACCGCTTCACCCATCTGCCCATCTACGGTCTGTCCGGAGAGCAGCTGGAATACATGTGCGATGCTATCCTGGAGTCTGTTGCAGAAATGCAGGCAGGCAAGTAAGCTTTCAGAAATTACCACCTGCCACCTCCCTGCAAAAGCAGAACACAAACCCCAAATCTACCACTGATGCAACAGCCCTATGCCCCAAAAAGGCATAGGGCTGTCTACCGTCCCCCCCTCTCGGTGGGAAGGAGAAAAACAGCCCCGTCAACCGACCGATTTTTTCGGCGGTTGACGGGGCTTGCTTGATACTACGGGGCTGATCGGAAAGGAGCGCTAATTGCCTCAGCCATCCTCCGGACTGCCTTTTTCTCCGTGGGCGAAAGTGCCGATGCCACCTACGTAGAGGCGGTCTCCCTCAGGCAGGATCAGCCGCAGAAGAGCCCCATTGGGATCTACGGTATAGATCTGTCTGTGATCCGTGTCACTCATTCGCCTGAGCTGACCGGATTCGATGACCAAGCCGTATTCCTGCAATTCAAAAGCACCGCTGTCCCAAATTTCCAGAGCATACACACCATCCTCGCTGATGTAGAAGCCCTGATATTCTGCACAGAAAGCCTGATCTACTTCTCCGTGGAGCTTCCCCTCGGCTTCCATCGTGTCAGGTGCGCCGGAATCGTTCACCAGCTTGGGTCTGGTGATGCCTACCTCCGTCACAGGAATCAGGGGCTCTCCCCTTTCATCGGTCAGAAGACCTTCCCTGTGAAGCAGAGTCAGACGATCCTCTCCCTCTGTGGGCTCTAAGTGAGCCCTGTCTCCCTCAATGGTCATATCACCGTAGGAGCGAAGCAGTCCCCCATCTGCAAAGCTGCACCATGCTCCATCATAATAGATCTCGATCCACAGCTCCCGAAATTCGTAATACCACAGACCTGCAAACCGGTCGATCCCCTCCGGCCCTTCCAATTCATCCACAATATCCTCCTGCCCCCCTGCACAGGCGCTGAGCAACAGGAAGCACAGAACCAAGAGCCATGCCATAGCCTTCTTCATAGAATTCTCTCCTCTTCCAATCATTTCCTCCATTATAATTCACTCCCCTGAAAAAAGCAAGTCTCTTCCCACGGCTTTCTTGTGCAAATTCTTTTTTAGCTTAGACAACAGCTCTCCCCTTGCACAAGTCCCTGTCCTGTGGTATAATGTGGATATTAAGATAGAAACGGAGGCCATATATATGAGCTTTTACTGTCAATTGGATTACGACTATGTTCCCTACCCCTCCCCCTCCAGCCCCAAGGGGACCATTGCCGACAACGGCTGTGGCGTCTGCTGTGCAGGTATGATCGTTGAGGCCATGACCGGCCGTCCCTTCCCCCCGGAGGTAGCCGGCAAGATGGCAAAGGAATGCGGCGCAAGAGAGGGCTTCGGCACATCTCTGGTCATTTTCGGACCTGTCTTTGCAGAGAAGTTCGGCATGCGTTGCATCATCACCGAGGATTCCAAGGAAGCCCTTGCTTTCCTGAACGACAAGCGTGGCATGGTCATCGCCAATACCAAGGGTGACCGTGAGGATTGGATCGGGGTGTTCTCCGATGCCCGTCACTTTATCGTCCTGTGCGGTGCAGAGGGCAATGAGGTGGCTGTTTGGGATCCCATGTACCGTCCCGGCCGCTACGATGTCCCCGGCAGAGTAGGCAAGGTTCGCATGGAGGGCAAGACCGCTTACGCAGACTTCTCCGTGGTAGAGAACGACTGTGTCACAAGAGCCTACTATCTGTTTGAAAAGCTCTGATCTGACCAAACGCCTCGGCTCACAGAGCAGGACAGGGGACGGTTCTCTGTCTTGACTTTAAAAGTTCGGTTTATTCTTGTAAATTAGATAATTCTGTCATTTTTAATACAAAAAAGTTAGTCGAGACACAGAACCGTCCCCTGTCTTCCGAACCGTCCCCTGTCTTCGGAATCTGTGTCTTCGGAATCTGCATTGTCTTTGATGTCTTTGGCTGGGTTTTGATCGAGCACCCTTGGAGCCTGTCATTCAAGGGATTCTATGTGGACTATCAGCCTTGGATCACGCTGATCTATCTTGCAATCTTCGTAGGATCAATTGTAGGATAGGATACTACGAGATTTACGGATATGGAACGATTGTGACATAAAATGATGCCCGAACTTTCAGAGCAGATGCTTTGAAGGTTCGGGCTTTTCTATGGGATAGGAGTCTTGCCTAATGCAAGAAATCAGAGTTTACAGAGGGATATCAGCCGTAGGAAATGGTAGGTTCGAAGAATTCGTAACCGCACTCGGACATAAAGGATGTCATGGCATCCCCTTGGAACAGGAACAGCTTCAGCCATCCGTCGGCATCGATCACAGGCTCGTAGGTGCCGATTATGCTTTGTGTGATGCTGTCCAAATAGTTGTTGCCGCTGAACATTTGCATTTGGATATCCAGTAGATCATCGGTCAGTGTCCAAGTTCCCTCGTATGCGGCATAGGTAGTGCCTGTGCCGTTGTGAATGAGAAGATTACATTTGTTTTCGCCCATAAGCTCCAGATCTGTGTAGATATAGGAGTCGGTTTCGTAAGTATAAACAGAGGTAGACCATAACCCAATGAGTGCGGTGCGGTTGGCACCACGGAATTCCATACTGCCACCATCTAAGCCGTAGATCAAGGGATTTCCGCTTACATGGGTCAAGGTGAGCTTTCTGTTACTGTATTCCCAGCGGAATTCACTGTAGAAGTCATACCGTCCGTCGGGATCCTCTAAGGGGCCACCTGTAAGGGATAGACACAGCAGATCCCCGTCGTAGAACCAACTGCCTTCAAAGTATTCGTACAGCTCCGAATTTTCGGGGCCGTAGCCGTAGCTTGCACTGCCATCGTAGTTCATTACCAATTCCAGAACCATGGTTTCTCCGGCGGTATTGGGAGCCTCAGTGAACCAGGAACTCATAAGGGGATCTTCTCCATCATATTCCGGTCCGGTATAAATTCCCAACAGCTCATAAGGGGTAAAGTCGGAAATCAGAGTGGTTTCGACCCAGAGCATACCGTCTCTCAGACTGAGGAAGGGACAGTATTCCTGAGTTTCACCGCCCTGTCCTGCTATGAAAAGGCTGAGATTGGGGAAAATATCACTGATATTTCCACGGAGCAAGATGGGACTACCATCGGTGCCGGTGTACAGGGTATCTCCGTAAAGGGTTTCACCTGTGGTTTCGTCCATGAATCGCTCCATGACCGTTATGCCCACATCTGTGTCGGGTACGATCAGGTATAATTCCGAACCGTCGTTGGAGAAGAAGTAGTCTTCTCCGATTTCGGACAGGATGGGAAGGACTTCCGTCAATCCTTCGGTGACAAAGCCCTCTTGGATCTCTTGGAATGTACCGCCGCAATAGCCGACATAGGCCACAGCACAAAGAGCGTGATCCTGCTGAAGCTTGGCATGGATCTCGGAGAGTTGGGATTCCTTAGGTTCTTCTGTAGGAACTTCTGAGGACTCGGTGCTTTCTGTAGTTTCGGTCTGTGCAGTTGCTTCCGTTTGGGAAGTTGTGGAAGGAACGGTCGTTTCATCGGGTAGACCGGTAGTACAGCCTACGAGAAAGGCAATACACAGAATTGCTACGGAAAGAAGCTTGATTGGTTTCAACATAAAAACACATCCTTTCAAAATTTATAGAGTATCAGCCAATGATGATATAGGAGGGGGTGATCTTTTCCTCCGTAGCACAGGGGACGGAGATGTGTGTTGGAGGGGGCACAGACGAGAGTATGCTTCGAGAAAATGGAGATCCCACCGGTAACCTCACGGCACACAATCTCCACCCCGACGATCCTAAAAAATCCGGCTTTTCACATCTGTACGGTTGACTGCCTCGTCCATTCCTATTCCATAAGAAAAAAGACTACTTTTTCAGCGGTTTCAAACCGTCCCCTGTGTTACTGTCAATCACAGCCACCGCCCTTCGTTAAACAGACGGCAATCCCGCCAAGGTTAAAAGACAGCTTCCCCGGAATGACGAAGCCGAACTCACAGAGGAAAGCAAAAGCAGTATCCGGTTTCAGCATCATCACCCCCCTCCTTAACGGATGGAGAAAACTTTCCTTACTATCATTATACCTCTATCCCAAAAGAAGTCAATATCAAAAGTAATAGTTTTTAGCACAAAGTGACAGTTTTTAGCACAAAAAGTAATATTTTTTAGCACATCCTCACAAGGAAACCCCAAAAATCCGAATCCCAATCCCCACACCAACGCCTCCCTCCCCCCAAGTACGCCCTTTCTCCCAAGCCCCCCCCCCAATCCGATTTATCAGTCTGAATGATAAGCGGCAAGCAAGTTGACAGTGGACAGATCTTCAAGAACTACCGCACCGATGCCCTTGCAGATGCCAATATGACAGATGCCCACAAGTCATACCTGTCCAATATGGAGTCCGTCACCTTCGGCAACACCAACAAGGTTCTGAACGACTTGGAGAACGCTCCCATCTCTTGGGCAGGCAAGGCTCCGGATCCGGAATCCAAGGTCGCACTGAAATTTGTCTTCGCTCCTGCAAATTACGAAGAGGATCTGTCTAAGCTGAC
>JAFOZC010000177.1 GCA_017391305.1 Oscillospiraceae bacterium
AGGCACGACTCTGCCCTCCTGTTCTGCTTTCTCCAAAAACTGCCGGGTGCGTTTGGAGGTGGTGGTATTATCCAAATCGAAAATTCCAACCACCGCACTGCTTCCTACAGGATCTACTGCAGGGACGGACGATCCTACCGAGGACACCACAGATCCCTCTGACGGTACAGAGGATTCCACCGATGGTACACAGGATCCCTCTGATGGCAACACCACTCCCACAGAGGATACCCAGACTCCCACGGGAGGCACAGAGCCTGAGCCCACCGAGGGCGGCGCACCCGACTCTACGGGCGGTACTCAGGATCCCCCAACTGGCAGTACCGATCCCCAGCCTACAGGGGGAGCTACAGATCCCACAGAAGGCACTCAGCCCCCTGCACCTACAGGGACAGAGCCTTCCACCCAAAGTACGGAAGGCTAACACTATCGGAACGACCATCGAACCAAATCCATTGGAAAAGGAGAAGATTTTATGAATACACCGAAAGAAATTGCATTGCGCGCGGCCAAGGCTCTGGATGAGAAGAAGGGAATTGGTATCAAGCTCCTTGAGGTAACGGATGTTACCAGTATCGCAGATCATTTCCTGATCTGTACCGGCAGCTCCAACACTCATGTTAAGACCCTCTGCGACTGTGTGGAGCATGCCATTCAGGACGAAATGGGCGAGACCCTCCTTCATCGGGAAGGTCACCGTGGCGGCACTTGGGTGCTTCTGGACTTCGGCTGTCTGATCGTCCATGTATTTACCAACGAGACTCGGGAATTCTACGATCTGGAGCGTCTGTGGAATGATGCGAAGGAAATTCCCGTGAATTTTGAGGAGGCATAAAATGAAGTACGATTTTACCGCCATTGAGGCAAAATGGCAAAAGATTTGGCAGGAAAAGAACCTGTACAAGTCCGTTACCGGGGGAGAGAAGGAAAAATTCTATGCCCTCATCGAGTTCCCCTATCCCTCCGGCGTAGGCCTCCATGTTGGACATGCCCGTCCCTACACCGCTATGGATACCATTGCCAGAAAGCACCGTATGATGGGTCAGAATGTCCTGTTCCCTATGGGCTACGATGCCTTCGGTCTGCCCACAGAGAACTATGCCATTAAGAACCACATCCACCCCAGAATCGTCACAGAGACCAATGTGAAGAACTTCCGTGCTCAGCTTCAGTCCTTGGGCTACAGCTTCGATTGGGACAGAGAGATCGACACCACAGATCCCAAGTATTTCAAGTGGACTCAGTGGATCTTCCTGCAGATGTTCAAGAAGGGTCTGGCTTATAAGGCAAAGATGCCTGTGAACTGGTGTACCTCCTGCAAGTGCGTCCTTGCCAACGAAGAGGTCGTGGACAATGGCTGTGAGCGTTGCGGCGCCCCTGTGATCCGCAAGGAGCAGAGCCAGTGGATGCTGAAAATTACCGAATATGCCCAGAGATTGCTGGACGATCTGGACGAAGTGGACTTCATTGACCGTGTCAAGGCTCAGCAACGCAACTGGATCGGTCGTTCCACCGGTGCCGAGGTTCGTTTCGGCTCTACCTTGGGCGATGAGATCCTCATCTATACCACCCGTCCCGACACCCTTTTCGGAGCTACTTACATGGTTCTTTCTCCCGAGCATGCCTTGGTAGCAAAGTGGATGGACAAGCTGGAGAATGCAGAGGCTGTGAAGGCTTATCAGGCAGAAGCTGCTGCAAAGTCCGATTTCGAGCGTACCGAGCTTGCCAAGGATAAGACCGGTGTGATGCTCATGGGTGTCAAGGGCATCAACCCTGTCAACGGCAAGGAGATCCCCATTTTCATCTCTGACTATGTTCTGTCCACCTACGGTACAGGTGCGATCATGGCAGTTCCCGGACATGATGACCGTGACTGGGCCTTTGCCAAGAAGTTCGGCTGTGATATCATCGAGGTCGTTAAGGGCGGCAATGTGGAAGAGGCTGCCTTCACCGATTGCGATACCGGTGTTATGGTCAATTCCGGCTTCCTCAACGATATGACCGTGGAAGAGGCAAAGAAGGCAATCATTGACTTCCTGACACAGAAGGGGATCGGTGAGGCCAAGGTCAATTTCAAGCTCCGTGACTGGGTATTCTCCCGTCAGCGTTACTGGGGCGAGCCCATTCCTATCGTACATTGTGAAAAGTGCGGCACAGTGGCTCTGGATGAGTCCCAGCTGCCCTTGCTCCTGCCTGAGGTAGAGAGCTATGAGCCCACCGATGACGGCAACTCTCCCTTGTCTGCAATTACCGATTGGGTCAACACCACCTGTCCCTGCTGTGGCGGTCCTGCCAAGCGTGAGACCGACACCATGCCCCAGTGGGCAGGCTCTTCCTGGTACTTCCTGCGCTATATGGACAATCACAATGATGATGATCTTGTTTCCAAGGAAGCTGTGAATTATTGGGGGCCTGTGGATTGGTACAACGGTGGCATGGAGCATACTACCCTCCACCTGCTGTACAGCCGCTTCTGGCACAAGTTCCTCTATGACATCGGTGTCGTTCCCACCAAGGAGCCCTATGCCAAGCGTACCAGCCACGGCATGATCCTGGGCGAAGGCGGTATCAAGATGTCCAAGTCCCGCGGTAATGTCATCAACCCCACAGATGTCATCAACGAGTACGGCGCAGACACCATGCGTAGCTATATTATCTTCATCGGTGACTTTGAGAAGGCCGCTTCCTGGTCCTCCAATGCTGTCAAGGGCTGCAAGCGCTTCTTGGACAAGGTTTGGAATCTGGCTGAGACCGTCAACGATCAGGAGACCGAATATTCCAAGAAGAATGAGTCCGCCATCCACAAGACCGTTAAGAAGGTCTCTTCCGATATCGATGCGCTCAAGGGCAATACCGCACTGGCCGCTCTTATGAGTCTCACAAGCACCTTGTCCGACAATGGCTGCAATGCCGCTGAGCTGAAGACCCTCTTGCAGCTTCTCAGCCCCTTTGCCCCCCACATCTGTGACGAGCTGTGGGAGCTCCACGGCTTCGAAGGCATCTGCTCCGTCTCTCAGTGGCCTACCTATGACGAGGCCAAGTGCAAGGACTCTGAGATCGACATGGCAGTTCAGGTCAACGGCAAGCTCCGCGGTACCATTCATGTAGAGGCCGATCTGGACAACGAGACTGTCATCGAGATCGCCAAGAATGACGAAAAGATCGCTCGCTTCCTGGAGAAGAACGGTGGCAACATCGTCAAGACCATTGTCGTTAAGAACAAGCTGGTGAACCTCATCGTCAAATAAGAGGGGAATCGGGCAGTTCCGAAAAGAAACGGAAAAAATTTTAAAAAAGATGTAGATTTCTCTTGACTTTTGGGCGAAGAAAGGATATAATAATGCATGCCTTTTATAGGCCCTGAACGCATCCTGGATCGAGCCGGATGTATCGGAGGGAGGGAAAGTTGTGTCTGAAATTCGCGTCAAAGAGAATGAATCTTTGGAGAGTGCTCTCAAGCGCTTCAAGAGATCTTGCCAGAAGGATGGCGTTATCGCAGAAGTTAAGAAGAGAGAGCATTATGTCAGCCCCAGTCTGAAGCGCAAGCAGAAGTCCGAGGCCGCCCGCAAGAACAAGAGAAGAGGCTTCTAATTTAATCCCTCATCATTTTGTTATCCAAAACACCCTGCTGTGATCAGCAGGGTGTTTTTTTAGCTCAGTACCGTCTGTGTCCAATTCCCTTTGAAGCCATACTTTGTGGGATTGCGATTTAGAGGAAAGTGTGGTATGATAGGGATAGACCATTGTCATTTAGGAGGTTTATGATGAAGAAAATTACGAATGCGATCCTCGACCATATTCACAAGGGGGAAAACTGTGTCCTGTGTACCATCCTGGCATCCTCCGGCTCTGCTCCCAGGGGGGCAGGAGCCAGAATGGCGGTGTTTGCAGACGGCAGTACTCTTGGCACCGTGGGAGGCGGTCGGGTGGAATATTTGGCAGCGCAGGAAGCGCTGGAAGTCATACGGGGTAGGAAGCCTCAGATCCGATCCTTTGATCTCGCTCCTGCACAGGTGGCTTCCATCGGCATGGTTTGCGGCGGTCAGGTCAGCATCTATTTTCAGCTCCTGACACAAGAGGCACTTCCTGTCCTGAGGGAAATGGAAAGAGCCCTCACCGTGGACGAGAATTCCTGGTTGCGCTTGCAGATCCGTGACGGACAGGTAGAGGAATTTGCTGTGGTGTTACAGGAGGAGGCTGCCCTCGAGCCCCGACGCTATTGCTCCAAGGCAGTGCTGGAGAAAGGGGAGACCTTGCGTTATTTTGAGCCTCTCCGCCGCGCAGGCAGAGTTTATGTATTCGGCGGCGGCCATGTGGGACAGGCACTTGTTCCTGTTCTGGCCTCTGTCCATTTCCCCGTGACAGTATACGACAAGCGGAAGGAAATTGCGGACAAGGAGCATTTTCCCCAGGCAGAGCAGGTGATATATGGAGAGTATGAGGATATTTTCGCTCATCTTACGCTGAAGCCGGAGGACTATGTGGTCATTATGACCCCCGGTCATGAGTCGGACTATGCCCTTCTGGAACAGGTGCTTCGGTACGAGACGGCCTATGTAGGCTGTATCGGCTCCCGTCATAAGATCGCCCGTACACAGGCACTGCTCAGAGAGGCGGGCATCAGTGAAGAACGGATCCAAAGTGTCCATTCTCCCATCGGACTTCCCATTGGAGCCCAGACACCTGCGGAAATTGCGGTTTGCATTGCGGCAGAGATGATCCTGTGCCGGTCCCAAAGACAATGATGCAGCGCTGGAGTCCTGAGACGGTGGCATTCATGGCAGATGCCGCCGACTATGGGCAATATTATCGGGAATTGACAAAGAGCCTTCTGCCATATTTGCCCTTGGAAGGGCAT
Organism: Oscillospiraceae bacterium; assembly: GCA_017391305.1. Lineage (GTDB taxonomy): Bacteria > Bacillota > Clostridia > Oscillospirales > Oscillospiraceae > JAZOXB01. The sequence goes on from JAFOZC010000177.1 coordinate 4,859, forward strand.
ATCTGCGATGCAGGCTGTGGGATCGGCTCTCTGGCTCTGGAGCTCAGCAAGCATTGCAGGGAGGTCACTGCGGTGGATCTTTCTGCGGCTGCTCTGGAGCAGGCTCGGAAGCTTCCTGTCCCGAACAATCTTCGTCTGATCCACGGGAATATCATGGAGCTTCCTCATATATATGATGCTATGGTCTTCTGCTATTTCGGGAAAGCTCATGACATCCTCCGTCTGGCTTCCACCTCCTGTCAGGGGAATATCGTGGTGGTTCGTCGGGATTGTCGACAGCATCGATTTTCCGCAGGACCTGTGGAGAGAAAGCCCCACAGCATGGATCTGCTGACCCAAGAGCTTCGCCGTTTGGGGATCAAGTACGACCATCGCCCCTTGTCGCTGGAATTGGGACAGCCCTTCCGTAGCTTTGAGGATGCTGTTGCATTTTTCACCCTATATAACAAAAGCACCGTAGCTGTTGATCCTGAAAGAATACGCAGGGAACTGATCCCCCTACAGCACCCGATATTCAAGCTATATTATCCCTGCGTACGGGATATGGAAGTGATCGTTTTTTCTTCAATAAATGTCAAAAAAGCATTGAAATCACCTTGAAAATGTGTTATGATATAAGAAAACTGTAGTTACTATCGGAGGTTTTTATGGAGGAAAAGCTCTTTTACATTGCGCCCAGCGCAGAGATTGTGGTTTTCCCACAGCAGGATGTTGTGACCACCAGCAATGGTGTCGAGCTGCCTGATGATGAGTGGTAATGAGATATTTCATTAATACCGCCGCTGTTCACAGGGCGGTATTATGACTTTTTTGGAAAGGAACAATGGCATGCTCCCAAGGGAATATGAGTATTTGCTTTCCTGGATCCGCAGTGTACTCCACGGCACTACTGCGGAGGAACTGCCGGGAGAGCTTTCTTTTGAAAAAATATATGAGACAGCTATGGCCCATGATGTGGGGAATCTGACCTTCTATGCCGTGGAACGGCTCAACAGACTCCCGGAGCCGGAGCTGTACAAACGCTGGCGTGTCTGTCGGGATCTTGCTCTGGTTCGGGACATGAATCAGGAATTTGCAAGGCAGGAGCTGACAGCAGGCTTTGCCGAGGCAGGCATCCCTTATCTGGAATTGCAGGGGACGGTGCTCAAGGGTCTCTATCCCAGACCGGAATACCGTACGATGTCAGATCTTGATTTTATTCTGGAACCATCTCATTTGGAGGAGGGCGGAGGGATCTTGCAGTCCCTTGGCTATTACCTGCAAAGAGTGGATAAAGTGGAAATCGACGGCAAGCGGAAGCCGAACATCTATGTCGAGCTCCACACGGAATATTTTCCAAAGCTCAGCTTTCTCTACGGCGCTATGGGAGAACCGGACTTCTCTACCCATAGGACAGAGGAGCAGAGAATAGAGGAGTTATATCTTTACAACATGATTCATGTGGCAAAGCACTATTATTCTTCCGGCTGCGGTCTGCGACGGGTATTGGATGTATACATGTTAGAGCAGAGCTACGGGGACAGGATCGATCGGACGGCGGTAGAGGCAAAGCTTGCCAAAGCAGGGATCCCGGAGTTTTACCGCCAAATCTGTGACTTAGCCCAAGTCTGGTTTGGGAAAGAGAGGGAGCATTTCTCGAAGGAACTTTCTTACCCCTCCAAGGAAACGGAAGATATGGGAGTCAGGATTCTCCTCACTCCTTTACACGGGGAACGTGAGCAATATGTCAGCAGCCGCATCACAGATGTGGGAGGGGAAGGGACTTCTGCTCCCAAGGCGAAGACGAAATACATTCTCCATCGGCTCTTTCCCGGAGAGATAGTTATGGGAAAAAACTATCCCTTCCTGAAGAACTATCCTATCCTCTACCCCTTCTGCTGGATCCACCGCGGTCTGAGGTTACTGTTCTCAAAGCGCTTGCACAAAACCTTTGCGGAGCTAAAAATGATCCTACGATTCAAAGAGGACGGCCGAAAAAGAGGCTGAATACAATATGAGGTTGTCTCAAAAACCTGAGACAACCTCATATTTTTTAGTTCTCTTGGGAAATTAACTCATAGAGATATTCCGTTCTCTGCTGAATTCCGGAAGGCTTCAGATGGTAGGGGGTGTCGTAGAAGCAGTGATTTTCTGTAAACAGCCAATCGGAGGCCTTCCCAAGGACCCGATGTCCGAAGCAATTCTTCAGTGCTTCTTCATACTCCGCCAACTCGTCATTTTCTACCCAATAGCAGGGCGGGTGGATCAGGTAGACCTTAGCACCCTTTTCCTCGTATCGGGCGACATAGTCAAGGATCATTGTCATGCTTTCTTCCTTCACTGCGAAGCTGACCTGATGGGCTTCGACCTCCTTAGGGGCGGTCAAACGATCCTGCTTCACATCGCCGTGGTCATTGACCAGATCTCTGCGATATAGCTGATCGTCATCGTCCAGAACGCTCTGAACTTGTTGGTACATCAGGGTATAGGCTCTGCGGTAGCAATTCAGCGTGGTCTTGAAGCAGTATTCCGGTAACAGCCTTAAGGGGATGCTTTTGGCATAGCCTTTTGTGACATGGGCAAGATCCAGATAGGTCTGATCCATCTTGTACCACTCAGAGCCATAGGCCTCAAATTCAAGGGCAAGAATGACTGTATCGCCCTCACCGATATATGGTTCTATAGAGGAGAGATACACGTCGTAAGGACCTGCATTCAGCCCCATATTGACGGTCTTCTCACCGCTGAGAGCTTCATACTGCTCTGCGGACAGACCGAACAGGACGGAGGAGCCACCTACAAACATGGTTTTCCTGCCTTCTGTCTGTGCTAAGATCCTTAGCTTGTCTTCATAGGCATTGAGATATCCGTTTCTCAGAATATGATCGGTACACAGGGACAGGGGATAGGACAGTACAAGGAAGAGTAGCAAGGCGGCAAGGAGCTTGCACCAAAAACGGAGCAGGGACTTCTTTTTAGAAATTCGCATAAATAAAGCTTCCCTCCTCTCCCAAAGCGCCGAAAATCAGGATCACTGCGGCAATCACAAAATATTTGATCCATCGGAACACGACCCTTTTGCTTGCAAAGATGTTCACAGGCTCATTGTGCTTTTTGGTAAAGATGCAGTACAACAGGAAGGTGAATACACCTACCAGAGCCTGTATAAACTCAGAGGCAGACAGACCAAGCTGCCGTATAAGGGACAGAATACTGCCGAGAGAGCGGACAGACAGCAGACAGGGCAGGGTGGTGCATACAATAGAGCGGATGCTTTCCAGAGCATAGGACAGGGAGGGTGCGGCAAAGAGGATCCATAGAGCATTTACTGCAAGGAGGGTATAGCCTTGCCCCAAAACCCTTGAGACGATGCCGGTCTTCTTCTCCTTCCGTCCAAAGAGCCGCTCCAGTACGATCAGCAAACCGTGAAGCAGACCCCAAACTACAAAGGTCATGTTCGCACCGTGCCAGATGCCGCTGATCAGGAAGGTGATCAGGGTGTTTGCTACGATCCTGACGGTAGAACAGCGACTACCGCCCAGAGGGATGTATACATGATCCCGAAGCCAAGAGCTGAGGGAAATGTGCCATCTTCTCCAGAATTCTCCCACGGAAGCGGAGGAGTAGGGACGGTCAAAGTTCTGCACAACCTCCAGCCCCAGAACCTTGGACAGGCCAAAGGCGATGTAGCTGTAGCCGCAGAAATCACAGAAGATCTGTATGGTATACCCAATGCTGGCGAGGAGCAGAACAAAACCGTTTTCCTGCGAAAGGGGAGCGATTTTACCAAGGGCGCTTGCAACCACGCTCTTCAGCAGTAAGCCAAGGAGGATATACTCCATTCCCTTTACTGCGGACTCATAGGAAAAGCCCTTCTTGTCATACTCGCGGATTTGAGGAAGCAGGAGCTCCGGCCGATTGATAGGCCCGGAGGAAATGCAGGGGAAGAAGGAGAGAAAAATGAAATAATTGAGGAAGCTCCCTTCTGCCTTGCACTTTCCCCTGTAAACATCGTGGACATAGCCCACACCCTGGAAGGTGAAGAAGGAAATTCCCATAGGAACAGCCCAGCCCTTCACACTGACCGGATTGCCCAGACCCAAAATGTCACCAAAGAGGAAATCAAAATACTTATAGAACAACAGCGGCCCCAGACACACCGCAAGTCCCAAGCAAAGGATCCATTTCTTCCTGTTCCTTTCCAATACAAGACCCAGCCCATAGCTAAACAGTCCAAAGAGCCCAAACAGCAAAAGACCGGACAGCCCTGCAAAGGAGTAAAACAGGAGATTGAACCCCAACAAGCACCACCGCTTCAGCTTCCCGGACATTCCGAGAAGCACAGCCATAGCAAGCAGGAAGAACACAAAGAAATCAAAAGAAATCAGTTGCATATTCCGTCCCCCTTACAGATCGTCAATAAAGGAGCGATCACTACTCTCCTGTCTCTGCCTGTCTAAGTCGGAGAGCCAGTGATCTATGGAGGAGATAAGCTGCGGTATTCCAAATGAGCGAGACAGAAGCTTGAGTAGCTCCATCCGTTCCTTATAGCCCATAACAGAACAAGCATCGATTTCTGCGAATTTTATAGCAAATCTAACTCTACGTCCGATGAGAGAGACCGGATCAACACCTTTTACTTTGAGTATACTGTTAATAAGATATTGCTCCTCGGTATCAGACAAATACACCTCACAAGGTGGCATATATTTTTTGAATAAAGCGATACAGAGAGAATACTCACCGTACCTAAGGAGCGCCGAGTAGGCGGTGGTATAAATAAATTTCTCTGCTTTTCCATCCCGCTCCACAAGGAGCGGAAAATAGAAGTGCAGCTGTCGCATGAGGTAAACGTCGGGATGATTATGCGTCGCCAATTCCTCCTGCAGTGTTCGGAGCGGCTGCTCCAGAGCATTCTCAGCAAAGCGAGAGCCTTCTATCTGAAGCAGGAGATCGAAATAATCTATTTTACGTTCTGCCTTCGGATCGTACAGCAGGGCTTCGAACAGCTTTTTCTGTCGTTCGTCTGTCAGGGTAGCGGTATAGCAGGCGGCAAAATAGGTTTGGAAAGAGCGGTGGGAGAAACGGGAAATTTCTCCGTCCTCTACGATCAGGCACACGACCTGTCTCAGATCCTTGAGGTAATCCTCTGCCTTCAGATCCTTATAGCCGAATTTCTCGATGCTTTTGCGAAGCTTGCCTAAAATTTGTTCTTCCGTGAACTCATATTCCTCATGCATATAGCTCTGGAAGCAGAAGTGCATGAGGATATCCTTGAAGCCGGGCTCGTCCAGCTCCTTGCAAGAAAATTCACGGACATAATAGCCCTTGTTGTTGCTGTCGTGGGTGTTATACAGGGCATCAAAGGCCTTCCGATAGAATTCCGCAAGGCGGTCGGAAATGCTGTTGTTCCGCATGAAGGTCAGGAACATCATGGACAGCAGCAGGGGGTTCTCTGCAAAGTCTTTGTGTTTCTCAAATAGACCTGTCTCCAGCTCCTTGCAGAAGGCAAGGGTCTTCTCGTCCTCCTCCCACAGCTTTTTGGAAAGGGAAACGGCCTGATCCATAGTCAGAGGGCAGGAACGGACCACGGTGAAGGTTTCCAGATGTCTGGTACCCTGTCGGGGACGGGAGGTGATGATACAGGGATTATCGGGATATTTGGCGCAGAATTCCTGAATGGCCACGGCAGACTCATTGGCAAGACTGCTCTTGATTTCATCAAAGCCGTCCATAAGGAAGCAGTATTTGCCCAAGCCGAGACTGAATTCAAACTGTTCCGGATCAAGGGAAATGTCAAAGCTCTTGAGGCAGGTATAGATCAGCTCCGGAATAGAGAGCTTCCCGGACAGTTGGCTGATCTTCCGCAGATCTAAGAGGACGGGAATATACTCCCCACGGTGGGCGGTATTCAGGAAGAGGTAACGCAGGAGGAAGGTCTTACCGATGCCTCCCGTACCTTCGATCAATATATGCTTGCTGAGCTGAAGCAGGGGATCTAAGGTCTCTGTTCCGATCCGCTTTTCCTTATAATCTACACCGATGCTGATATAGAGATTTCCCGGCCCAATAATGGATCGTGGGGTAGTGCCGGTAGCCAGAGTCTTTACTCGGTTATATCGGGCTACAGCATTATGCAAATATTTTACAAAGGGAGTGCCGAGGCGAACCTGTGCATCTGCATATTTCTTCTTCACACAGTCAATGATACCGTTGAGTACTCTGGAAAAAGCCTCTTCACCGCCACTGTTCAGATCCTCCCGGAAGCCCGATATCAAATGGGTCTCTACAGGGGATAACTGAGTATCTGTCATGGATCTCACCTCCGTTTTTCTACATTTTACTCCAAATCCTTCTGATTTTCAAGGTATAATCACAAAAAATCTCCCCCGAAGCGATTGAGGCTTCGGGGGAGATGGGGGTAATGTAGGGAGAATTAGCCCAGAGTGGCCAGGAGAACGGCCTTGATGGTGTGCATGCGGTTCTCAGCTTCGTCGAAGACGATGGACTGCTTGCTCTCGAAGACCTCGTCGGTGACTTCCAGTGCATCCAGACCGAAGCGCTCGCCGATCTCTCTGCCGATGCCGGTGTTCAGATCGTGGAAAGCGGGGAGGCAGTGCATGAAGACAGCCTGCTGTCCTGCATTCTCCATGAGCTTTGCATTGACCTGGTAGGGGAGCATAACCTTCAGGCGCTCTTCCCAAGCGGCCATGGGCTCGCCCATAGAGACCCAAACGTCGGTGTAAACAACGTCTGCACCCTCGGTAGCCTTCATGGGATCGGTCTCGAAGGCCAAGGTTGCGCCGGTTTCCTTGCAGATCTCTTCACACTTTGCGATGAGCTCAGGTACGGGGAAATAGCCCTCGGGACCGCAAGCTACAAAGTGCATGCCCAGCTTGGCACAGCCGATCATCAGGGAGTTAGCCATGTTGTAACGGCAGTCGCCCATGAAGACGAACTTCTTGCCCTTCAGCTCGCCCAGATGCTCGCGGATGGTCAGCATATCGGCAAGGATCTGGGTGGGATGGAACTCGTTGGTCAGACCGTTCCATACGGGGACACCGGCATACTTTGCCAGCTCTTCCACGATGCTCTGGCCGAAGCCACGGTACTCGATGCCGTCATAGAGGCGACCCAGAACACGGGCGGTATCGGCGATGGATTCCTTCTTGCCGATCTGAGAACCGGTGGGATCCAGATAGGTCACGTGCATGCCCAGATCATGAGCGGCAACCTCGAAAGAGCAACGGGTACGGGTAGAGGTTTTTTCAAAAATCAGGGCGATGTTCTTACCCTTCAGGGTGTCGTGGAAAATGCCGGCCTTCTTCTTAGCCTTCAGATCGGCTGCCAGATCAATGAGTCCGGTGATTTCTTCGGGAGTAAAGTCCAACAGAGTCAAAAAATGCTTGCCTTTGAGATTCATAAGCTCCTCCTTGTCCGCCTCAGTGAGCGGAATTTCTGTAATGATGAGACAAAATAGGGATTTTGCCTTACTCAACCATTATATAACATAAAGGAGCAAAAAGCAATAGCTATTTCATGTCTCTTGCACATCGCATAAAAGTCTTGAAAGCCTTGTCTTTCAAGGACATTTGCATGTTCGGTACACATTATTTTAGCAGGTATCATTTTAATGGGGAGCTTTGCCGTGGGTGACGAAGTAGATTTTACCTTGGGGATCCAGGGTCATGAGCAGGACTTCTTCCGGACGGCAGCTACGGCTCTTCAGATATCGGAGGATCCAATCCTCCGACTTGTGGACCAGAGGAAGATTTTCCTTCATGATTTTTCCGTCTGTGACCAGGGTCACGGGGAGCTGACTTTCTTTTACCTTGATGCCCAGATCCTTTGCGGTGGGAGGGCTATCCTTGCTGTGGAGGAGGGTAGACAGTTGACCGTTGGTTTCTAAAATAGCGAATTTCACGGTGCTGAGGTCGAAGATCCCTTGCTCCCTGAGATGCATGGTAAGCTCGTCCAAATTTACCCTCGTCCTGCGAAGATTCTTTGCAGAGATCTCTCCGTTTTCAATGAGGATCACAGGCTTCCCACAGAAGAATCTCCGCACCCTGACAGAACGGAGGGAGAGGTAGGATATGAGCCTCTCTGCACCGAATATCAGCACGATGGGCAGAATTCCACGGAAAATCGGGGCATTCGGCTCTTCCATGGGAATGGTGGCTAAATTGGCAAGGAGCATGGACACGACAAATTCCGAGGGTTCCATTTCACCCAATTGCCGTTTTCCTAAAAGTCGGACCGCCCCCAGTAGGACGGAATACAATAAAGATGTTCTGAATAAAACCTCAAGCATAGGATCACCCTGAGGTAGTATGTGCAGAAATGGGAAAAACACTTGCGCTTTTCTCGGGAATATGGTATGATAATCAAAGAGGTGAAGAAGGTTGAAACAATTTAGTTAAAGAACAAAACTTCACAAGGGCGCACAAAGCCAAGCCCTCCTTAAAAAGAGGACTTTTCAAATGAGGCGAGGTATGATATAATCTAATTGGCGCCAGGTGTCACAAGATAGCCTTGCCTTTGTAAAATGAAGATGGCCTCCTCCACAGAA
>JAFOZC010000178.1 GCA_017391305.1 Oscillospiraceae bacterium
GATCATGTTCTTGATATAGTCAGCGTGACCCGGGCAGTCGACGTGGGCATAGTGACGAGCAGCGGTCTCATACTCAACGTGAGCGGTGTTGATTGTGATACCACGAGCCTTCTCTTCGGGAGCCTTGTCGATGTTAGCGTAGTCGGTGAATGCTGCGCCGCCGCACATTGCCAGATACTTGGTGATAGCTGCGGTCAGGGTGGTCTTGCCATGGTCGATGTGACCAATGGTGCCGATGTTTACATGGGGCTTATTTCTTTCGAATCTCTGCTTTGCCATTGAAAAAATCCTCCTGTTTGATTTTAATGGTAAATGGTAGCATTTATGTTTGCTCACCTACTACTATACAACAAAAATTGCATAATAGCAAGTACTTTTTTCATCAATAGCCACGTTTTTCTACAAGTTCCTGCTGAATGCTCTTGGGAAGCTCAACATAATGGCTGGGTTCCATAGAATATTGGCCTCTACCCTGCGTACGACTTCTCAGATCTGTGGCATAGCCGAACATCTGAGAAAGAGGTACATTGGCATCCACCTGAGTAGATCCGTTTCGAGGCTCCATTCCAAGAATATTGCCGCGACGGGAGGAAATATCTCCCATAACGTCGCCGGTATATTCCTCAGGAACGATAACGCTGACCTTCATGATCGGCTCCAGAACAACAGGCTGTGCCTTTCTGCAAGCATCCTTGAAGGCCATAGAGCCGGCGATCTTGAATGCCAGTTCAGAGGAGTCGACCTCATGGTAGGAACCGTCATAGAGAGTGACCTTCACATCCACAACGGGGTAACCGGCCAGAACACCGGCCTGCATAGCACCCTGGATGCCTTGGTCAACAGCGGGAATATATTCCTTGGGAATCGTTCCGCCTGTGACGGCATTGATGAATTCGTAGCCCTTGCCGGATTCGTTGGGCTCGATACGGAGCTTAACATGTCCGTACTGACCCTTACCGCCGGACTGGCGGGCATACTTGGTGTCAACATCGGCCTTGCCGTGAATGGTTTCCTTATAGGCAACCTGAGGCGCACCGACGTTGGCCTCGACCTTGAACTCCCTCAGGAGACGGTCGACGATGATTTCCAGATGCAACTCGCCCATACCGGCGATGATGGTCTGGCCTGTTTCGGTATCCGTGTAGGTTTTGAATGTGGGGTCTTCCTCAGCGAGCTTCATGAGGGCGATGCCCATCTTCTCCTGCCCTGCCTTAGTCTTGGGCTCAATGGCCACGCGAATAACGGGCTCAGGGAACTCCATAGACTCCAGGATCACAGGATGCTTCTCCTCGCAGAAGGTATCGCCTGTGGTGGTGTTCTTCACACCCACGACAGCGGCAATATCTCCGGAATAGACACATTCCACATCCTCACGGTGGTTGGCATGCATCAGCAGAATTCTGCCTAAACGCTCCCGGCTTCCCTTGGTGGAGTTGAGAACGGTGGTTCCCTTCTCAACCTTACCGGAGTAGACACGGAAGAAGCAGAGCTTGCCGACAAAGGGATCGGTAGCGATCTTAAATGCCAGTGCAGAGAAGGGAGCTCCATCATCCGCAGGACGGAATTCTTCTTCATCCGTCTTGGGGTTGATGCCGCTGATTCCCTTCTTGTCAAGGGGAGAGGGCATGAATTCCACGATGGCATCCAGCAGCTCCTGCACACCCTTGTTTCTGTAGGATGTGCCGCACACAACGGGCATCATCTCAACTGCAATGGTAGCCTTACGGACGGCGGCGCGGATCTTTTCCTCAGGGATCTCTTCTCCCATGAGGTAAAGCTCCATGATCTCGTCATCCTGATCGGACACAGCGTCCAGCAGCTTCTCTCTGTATTCCTGGGCAAGATCTGCCATATCCTCGGGAATGGGCTCGATGCTGACTTCTTTTCCAAGGTCATCCTTGAAAATCAGCGCCTTCATTCCGATCAGATCCACCAGACCGCAGAAATCAGCTTCCGTACCAATGGGCAATTGGATAGGTACTGCATTGCATTTCAGCCGATCATGAATCATATTGAGAACATTATAGAAATTCGCGCCCATGATGTCCATCTTGTTAACGTATACCATGCGCGGTACATTGTACTTGTCGGCCTGGCGCCAAACAGTCTCTGTCTGGGGCTCAACGCCGCCCTTTGCGCACAGAACGGTCACGGCACCGTCCAGCACTCTCAAGCTGCGCTCTACCTCAACGGTAAAGTCCACGTGACCCGGGGTGTCGATGATATTGATGCGGCGCTCCTTCCAGAAGCAGGTGGTAGCGGCGGAGGTGATAGTGATACCACGCTCCTGCTCCTGCTCCATCCAGTCCATGGTAGCGGTTCCCTCATGGGTCTCGCCTAACTTGTAGGTACGACCCGTGTAGAAAAGAATACGCTCCGTAGTAGTGGTCTTGCCTGCATCAATGTGTGCCATGATACCGATATTTCTTGTATTCTCAAGAGAATATTGTCTCGGCATTGCGGTACTCCTTTTTGATTACCAACGGAAATGGGAGAATGCCTTGTTGGCCTCTGCCATCTTATGGGTATCCTCGCGCTTCTTGACAGATGCGCCGGTGTTGTTGCAAGCGTCCATGATCTCGCCTGCAAGTCTTTCCTTCATGGTCTTCTCGCTGCGCTTACGGGAGTAAGCAGTGATCCAACGCAGACCAAGAGTCTGACGACGCTCGGGGCGGACTTCCAGGGGAACCTGGTAGGTGGCGCCGCCGACACGACGGGACTTAATTTCCAGGGAAGGCATGATATTTTCCATAGCCTGCTGGAATGCGTCGAGACCGTTCTTGCCGGTCTTCTGTTCGACGATTTCAAATGCACCGTAGACGACTCTCTGGGCAACACCCTTCTTGCCGTCCAGCATAATGCTGTTTACGAGCTTAGTTACCAGAGTAGATTTGTAGATAGGATCCGGAAGAACCTCTCTCTTGGGAACATTACCTCTTCTGGGCACTTCGCTTCCCTCCTTCATATAATGATTTCATAGGTACTTCAGCAGCCTTGCTGCCGTTGGTGCCTGCCAGGTGTTTCCCATACATATATAATATATAAAAAACCCGTGGCAAGGCGATGCCTTGCGATAAGGCGGAATAATTTGGTTAGTAAGAATTACTTCTTCTTTGCCTTGGGGCGCTTCTGACCGTACTTGGAACGGCTCTGCATACGACCCTGAACACCCTGGGTATCCAGAGTGCCGCGGATGATGTGGTAACGAACACCGGGAAGGTCCTTTACACGGCCGCCGCGAATCAGAACAACAGAGTGCTCCTGCAGGTTGTGGCCGACACCGGGGATGTATGCGGAAACCTCGTAGCCATTGGTGAGGCGTACACGAGCGATCTTACGCAGAGCGGAGTTCGGCTTCTTGGGGGTGGTGGTACGAACTGCGGTGCAGACGCCTCTCTTCTGGGGGGAAGCGAGATCGGTAGCGCGGTTCTTCAGAGTATTCAGACCCTTCTGCAGAGCGGGAGCGGTGGACTTATAGGTGACCTGCTCTCTGCCCTTTCTGACCAACTGATTAAAAGTAGGCATGTTTTTCTCCTTTCTTAATTAATATTGCCTTTTACAGCAGTTATATTATCCCGAAATATCCTAAAATATTCCGTTGGATACAGAAAATATCATAAGGACCAATGCCTCATTGCACGATGGCAGCTGCTGCCGCAGGAACGGAGATCTCGCAGGCAGCGCCAAGCTGCTTCATGGTGGCTACATAGATGACCGTTGTCCTTGTCTCGTCGCAATATTTCTCAATAGGTTCTGTCAGCATGGGGTCGGCATCTCGGGCCAGGAAGACCTTGGTCACCGTACCGGCTGAAAGAGCCTTGCGCAGCTGCTTGATCCCGACCACTTTAGATGCGGTCTTTAGCTCCTCAAGCACGTTCTACACCTCCGCACCTCAGACCATCGTCAAAGGCGCATGTATCAAAGCATCATTTCTCTCAGGAAACCGCCCTTCCCCGACCCTATTTCAGGCCGTAAAAACGCAGTCTCACACGATTGAGAATTATAGCAGAATCCACGAAAAAAGTCAATATTTTTTGAAGATTTTCACAAAAAATTTTTCAAAAATTTTTTCAAGCTCTCTCTTTTCCCCTTCCCTGCTCCCCTTTTCCGCCGTCAAGGTCGAAAACATGACACTGTCTCCCTCCAAAAAGGAATTTCCGCCACCAAAACAAGGGGAATCGGCTCCTTCTTCCTTGCGCTCATCCCATACTCCAAGGGATCGCCGCCCCTCACCATGGAGGGAGGGGACAGCAAAGGGGTCTCCTCCGTCGGTGAAGCAGACCCCTTTATATAATATAAGTGTTTACGGCTAATAGCGGAAAAATGCCGTAACAGGCAAGGAATTCAGCTCCTTTGAGAAAGGAAGCCGTCAATTTCCTCTCTGGTGGGCATAGAGGCTGTGGTACCCAGGCGCTGAACGGAGAGGGCGGCAACAGCTTGGGCGAAGGGGATGGCCTGCCGAAGCTCCTTGCCCTCCGACAGGGCGGCAAGCAGACCGCCGTTGAAGGCATCGCCGGCACCGGTGGTGTCGATGGCATCGACCCGGAAGCCGGGGATGATCTCCGAGCGATCCTTGGTCGCAAGATACACTCCCCGACTGCCCAGAGTAATGAGGACATTCTCCACTCCCTTGGCAAAGAAGACCGCCGCAGCTCTGTCGGCGCTTTCTAAATCCTTCACAGCAATGCCGGTAAATTCCTCTGCCTCTACCTCATTGGGTGTCACTAAGTAGGCCCCCTTGAGGAACTCATCCTCCATAGGCTGATAGGGGGCGGTGTTGATGATCACACGGACGCCCTTTTCCTTTGCCATCTGTGCTACCCTTTCGTTGGCATCCTGATTGACCTCTAACTGTAAAAGCACATAGGCGGAGCTCTCGATCAGCTCTCTGACCTGGGCAAGATCCTCCTCTGTGATGGTGTTGCAGGCACCGGGGACAATGATGATCTGGTTCTGTCCGCTGTCTTCGCCCACACAGACCAGAGCCGTACCTGTTGCTACCTCTTCATTGACAAAAACATGTTCCTTGGACAGACCTACAGCGTCCATAGCTTCATAGGCTACCTTTGCCAAGCTGTCATTGCCCACCTTGGTGATCATGACTACCTCTCCACCGGCCTTGTGGGCGGCAATGCCCTGATTGAAGCCTTTGCCTCCTGCCCCCTGTTTGAATAGGCTTCCCCGAACCGTTTCACCGGGGGTGGGAAGATGAGGGGCTCTGGCCATAAGATCCACCACAAAGCTGCCAAATACTGTTACCTTCTGCTTCATATTTCTATCCTCTCTTTACACATGCATCATTTACAGATCATGACCGTAGCGCTCTGAGCCACGTAGGATCAGTTCGGCGGGGAGAACCTCCCGATGGCCTTCCTCCGCCGGAGTCTCCCTGTCAAAGCAATCTAACAGCAGACCCATAGCTCGTCTGCCCATCTCCTTCACATCGCGACAAACAACGGATACGTTATAGTTCAACCAATTCAGTGCATCGATATCGTCAAAGCCGATCAGGGAAATATCCTCCCCAAGCCGCAAGCCAAGCTCGGAAATCGCCTTCAAACAACCGTAGGTGGTCATATTGTTGGAGGAAAAAATGGCGGTAGGAGGCTGGGGCAATTGACACAAAGCCTTGGCCTCCTCATAGGCGCACTGCATACGGTAGTCCCCATAGCGGATATATTCCCGGGGCATAGGAACTCGGAACTCCTCCATCGCTCTCTCATAGCCACGGAAACGCTCCTTGCCGGTACGGGATTGCTGAGGCCCTGTGATCACAGCAATACGGCGATGACCTCCTTGGATCAAGGAGCGGACCGCACGGTAAACGCCGTCCTCATCCTCCGTCACCACACGGTCAAAGCAGGGATCGTCCAATTCTCTGTCCAGAAGAACCACAGGAATAGATCTCTCGGCAAAGCTCCGAAGCTGAACCAGAGTCTCCTTACTATGCTCAGACACAGGGGTGATCACGATCCCTCTCAGCCGATGCTCCCGCATACTCCTGAGGACCTTCTGCTCCTTCTCCACGCTCTCATCTGTATTGTAAAGGAGTACCTGATAGCCATGCTCCTCTGCAAGAAGGGTCACACCCTGAAGGATCTTGGAAAAGAAGGGATTGTCTATATCCGGCACTACCACGCCGATGGACATGGATTGAGAGGTGCTGAGACTTCTGGCCGTGCTGTTGGGGACATAGTTCAGCAGCTTGACCGCATCCATGACCCGCTTTCTGCTTTTCTCACTGACGGATGTACTGTGGTTCATAACTCTGGAAACCGTCGCAATGGAGACACCTGCCTCCTTGGCAATTTCGTAAATGTTCGCTTCCTGCTTGCTCATAAAATATCCACCTGTTCCCGAAAAATGTAAGCGCTTTCCTATATTATATAACAAAAATACTCCATTTTCCTTCACTTGTCAATAGAGAATTTTTACTTTGTAAGCTCTTACAATTATATCGTTCAGCAATTGTAGATTTTAACCAATTTCCTTCTCCCTTACAGCACCCCCACACTCCAACCAACAATAATGCCCACCGCCCCAATTCCTCTCACGAACTGCATCCCTACACGAACTGTCTGCACATCCCTCTCCCCCTCCCTTCGGGAGGTACCTCTCCCGGAGGGAGAGGCAAGGCCTGTGTGCAAACTCCAAGCATCCCCACAAACCGAAATTTATCGCTCCGCCTACCGATGCCCATCAAGCCCTTGGCTCTCCCTCCGGGAGAGCTGGCGCGAAGCGCCTGAGAGGGCTCACTGCACCGATTCCACCCACAAACTCCCCACAGAACCACTGCACCGATTCCTTATACGAAACTGCATTCCTGCACGAACTGTCTGCACATCCCTCTCCCCCTCCCGTCGGGAGGTACCTCTCCCGGAGGGAGAGGCAAGGGCCTGTGTGC
>JAFOZC010000179.1 GCA_017391305.1 Oscillospiraceae bacterium
CCTGCATTAAAATCCATCTGCACATAGTTGGTGTTCTGCACAAGGGCCTGAACACCAAAGGAACCGATCAGCACCACAATAAGCAGAACTAAGACCGGTATCCGCCTCAGGGCTCTACTGAAGCCCGTACGTCTGTATTCCTCCATAAGAATCTCCTTTCATCACAATCGGTCTTCCCGAAGTCTACAGGAAACCGCCGTATTGATCCACGGTAAGGATATACCATAGATTACCACTTTGTATTTTATCAGTACTCCCTCAAATTGTCAATGTCCCTTTGGAAGTATTCCTTGTATTTTCTCCCCCCCTGTGATTCCCCTCATATTATCTCACAGTCTTTTCCCCTTGCCCCGCTTGCGCCCTTTTTCCTCAAAACCGCAAATACCCCTTGCAAAAATAAGGAAAGTGTGGTAAAATAGCTTGGAATATGATCAAAGGCTATGACCGGGTTGTCGATTGTCCCTAAGGCATTTCAGAGAGGGCGGGGTTGCTGTGACCGTCTATGCAGGACAAGCCAGGCCTTCCCCCGCGAGCCGCCGGACTGAACCGCAGGCGCAGCCACAAGTAGGCCCGGCCGCCCAGCCCCCGTCAAGGGCTTCAAGAGCGCAGAGTATCTGCGAAAGCGGGTGGTACCGCGGAAGACAACGTCTTTCGTCCCTCTATCTTATCGACGGACGGAAGGCGCATTTTTTATATCCACCGTGAAATACTTCTAACAAAGGAGAAACAATATGAAAGCACAACTTGAACAGATCAAAGCCACTGCTTTGGCTGAGATCGCTGCCGCACAGGATACTGTTGCCTTGGATGGGGTTCGTGTCCGTTTTCTGGGTAAGAAGGGCGAGCTCACTGCCGTCCTGAAGCTCATGGGCAAGCTCTCTGCCGAGGAGCGTCCTGTCATGGGTCAGATGGCAAATGCCGTCCGTGCCGAGCTGGAAGCCGCTCTGGAGACCCGTAAGGTCGATCTCCAAGCCCTGGCTCTGGAGAAGCAGTTAGCCGAGGAAGCCATTGACGTGACCATCCCCGGCAAGAAGGTAGAAATGGGTCACCAGCACCCCATGAACAAGGTTCTTCAGGAGGTCAAGGAGATCTTCATCGGCATGGGCTATAAGATCGTAGACGGCCCCGAGGTAGAGGAAGCCGACTATAACTTCACCCGACTGAACATTGAGGAAGGTCACACCTCCCGTGACCGCTCCGATACCTTCTATTTCAATGACGATGATTCTGTCCTCCTCCGCACTCAGACCAGCTCCGTGCAGATCCGTGTGATGGAGAATATGCAGCCCCCTATCCGAGTTCTTGCTCCCGGCCGTGTATTCCGTAAGGACGAGGCAGATGCCACCCATTCCCCCATGTTCCACCAGATCGAGGGTCTGGTCGTAGACGAGGGTATCACCATGGCTGACCTGAAGGGCGCTCTGGAGACTCTCATTAAGCGCCTCTACTCCGAGGATGCCGTCTGCCGTTTCCGTCCCCATCACTTCCCCTTTACCGAGCCCAGCTGTGAGGTTGACATGCAGTGCTTCAAGTGCGGCGGCAAGGGCGAGGTGGACGGTCAGGTCTGCTCCACCTGTCACGGTGAGGGCTGGATCGAGCTGCTGGGTGCCGGTATGGTTCACCCCAAGGTTTTGGAAAGCTGCGGCATTGACTCCACCAAGTACTCCGGTTTCGCCTTCGGCATCGGTCTGGAGCGTATGGCAATGGGCAGACTTCGTTTCAACGACCTTCGTTTGATCTTCGAGAACGATGTTCGTTTCCTGTCCCAATTCTAAGGAGGTATCACCATGAAGTTAAACAGAAAATGGCTCCATGAGGAATTCGTGGATCTGTCCCACATTTCCGATAAAGAATATGTAGAAACTCTCACCGTAGCCGGTCAGAAGGTCGAGACCTATGAACGGCTGGATGCTGAGATCAGCAATGTTGTCGTAGGCAAGATCCTGTCCATTGAGCGCCACACCAACTCCGACCACATGTGGGTCTGTCAGGTAGATGTGGGCAAGGAAGAGCCTGTACAGATCGTCACCGGCGCACAGAACGTGAAGCAGGGTGACCTGGTTCCCGCCGCTCTTCACAATTCCCGTCTCCCCGGCGGTGTCAAGATTACCAAGGGCAAGCTCCGGGGTGAGGTCTCCAATGGCATGCTCTGCTCCATTAAGGAGCTGAACCTGACTCTCAACGACGTTCCCTATGCCATCGAGGACGGCATCTGGATTCTGGAAGAGGATTGCAAGCCCGGTGATGACATCAACACCGTCATCGGCAATGATGACACGGTGGTAGAATTCGAAATCACCAACAACCGTCCCGACTGCTATTCTCTCATTGGCCTTGCCCGTGAGTCTGCCGCCGCCTTCAACCTGCCGATGAAGCACCACGAGCCTGTCGTCCGTGGCGGCGCAGAGGGTGAGCTTACGGACATGATCGATGTAGAGGTTCCCGCAGATACTCTCTGCAACCGCTACACCGCCCGTATGGTTCGCAATGTGAAGATCGCCCCCTCCCCCAAGTGGCTCCGCCAGAGACTCCGTGCCAACGGTGTCCGCCCCATTAACAACATCGTCGATATCACCAACTATGTCATGCTGGAATACGGTCAGCCCATGCATGCCTTTGACTATCGCTATATTTCCTCCAAGAAGATCGTCGTCCGTGAAGCTATGGAGGGTGAAACTCTGGTCACTCTGGATGGCAACCGTCGAAAGCTGACTCCCGGCATGCTGGTCATTGCCGATGGAGAGAAGCCCATCGGTCTTGCCGGTGTCATGGGTGGCGAGAACTCCGAGATCGTAAACGACACCGTGGATGTGATCTTTGAGTCTGCCAACTTTAACGGCACCTCCATCCGTCAGACTGCCCTCTCTCTGGGCATGCGTACCGAATCCTCCGGCAAGTTTGAGAAGAACATTGATCCCATGCTTACCGTCCCTGCCGTCAACCGTGCCTGTGAGCTGGTAGAGCTTCTGGGCGCCGGAGAAGTCATGGATGGCATGATCGATATCCTCAACTATATCCCCGAGCCCCGTACTATGGAGCTGGAGGTTGAGCGGATCAATGCCCTCCTCGGCACCGACATTCCCGAGGCCGACATGGTAGAATATCTCCGCCGTCTGGAGATCCCCGTAGAGGGCCGAACCATCCACGTTCCCTCCTTCCGTCCCGATCTGCAGATCATGGCAGATATCGCAGAGGAGGTAGGCAGACTCTATGGCTATAATGTGATCCCCACCACCACCTTCCGTGCCGAAACCGCAGAGGGTGGCTACACCGGAACTATGGTGCAGGAGAATCTGGCAGGCTCTCTGTGCCGCAGTCTTGGCTACAGCGAGATCCTCAGCTATTCCTTCGTCTCTCCCAACATCTTTGACATGATCCGTCTGCCCCAGGATTCTCCCCTGCGGAACACTCTGGTCATTCAGAACCCTCTGGGTGAGGACACCTCCATCATGCGTACCGTAGCCCTGCCCTCCATGCTCACCGTTCTCAGCAGAAACTATAACTACCATAACAATGATATCAAGCTCTATGAGCTGGCAAAGGTCTACCTCCCCGTAGAGGGTCAGGTGCTTCCCGCAGAGCCCAAGCGTTTGGTTCTGGGTACCTACGGCAAGAGTGCGGACTTCTTCTCCCTGAAGGGAGAGATCGAGGCCATCTTCGAGGGCCTGAATATTCCCGCAGGTCGTTACACTGCCATGAAGGATCATCCCTCCTACCACCCCGGCCGTTGCGCCAAGATCACGGTGGAAGGCATTGAGGTCGGTGTCTGCGGTCAGATCCATCCTCTGGTTGCCATGAACTATGACATGGATACCCCCGTCTATGCCGCAGAGCTGGACTTCAGCACCCTTGTCACCCTGATCCGCAGCAAGAAGACCTATGTCCCCCTGCCCAAGTATCAGGCCGCTACCCGTGACATCGCTGTGGTCTGCAGTGAGGAAGTCACCATCGCCCAGCTGGAAGACTGCATCCGCAATGCAGGGGGCAAGCTCCTGCGTGAGGTCAAGCTCTTCGATATCTACCGTGGCAAGGGCATTGAGGAAGGCAAGAAATCCGTCGCCTTCAATCTGACCCTGAGAGCCGATGACAAGACCCTCACAGAAGAGGATGTTACCCCCGTGATGAACAAGATCCTCGGGGATCTGTCTGCAAAGCTGGATGCAAAGCTGAGATAATTCACAGAAATTCACTTTGTAACCAAATTGTTTTCGTTTTCCCCTTTACTTTCTTGCAGTTTTCGGTTATGATATTAGAAAAGAGCAAAGGAGGTCAGCGTTATGGATCATAATACTATCAAATTCAGCACAGTGGAAGACAATACCGAAGAAATGAAGCAGATCCTCATGGAGGTATACCGCTCCCTAACAGAGAAAGGTTACAATCCCATCAACCAGATCGTCGGCTACATCTTATCGGAGGATCCCACCTATATCACCAATCACAATAACGCTCGCAGCCTTATCTGTAAGCTTGACCGTGATGAGCTGCTGCAGGAACTGGTACGGCATTATCTCTTCGATTAAGCTTCCTGAGGCGTGCTGCATAACATAGCAGCACGCCTCTTTTTACAATTTAATACTCTCGTTTCACGGAACCGTCTCAAACAACTTCCCTGTCCCCAATTTCTGAGCCAATTGTTACACTTTTAAAAAGTTGTTGACAAAACAGCGTCGATGTGTTACAATATGGTTACATTTTTCTTAGGAGGTTTCTATGTCCGAAAAAAATGAGGTCCTCACCTACAAGGGTCTTCCCTTAGTCAGGAAGGATAATGTTGTTTACTACGGCTCTATGGAGGATGATTATATTCTCCAAATGCAAATCCTTGAGACCACCGATCTCAGCGATCTGAAGCTTGCCACCAAGGTCAGCGCCCAGCTTCAGAAAACCGCTCCGGATCTCCGTCCCAAAGAGCGCATTGTTAAGAAAGGCGAGTTTGAAGGCTTCTATTCTGCACTGGAAGTTGGCAGTATTTGGCTCACTCGTTCCTTGAAGAAGTAATTTTCTAACCCCGGGAGGTTCCAATGAAACGACTCACTACAACGATTCTGGCACTTTTACTGATGACATCTATCTTTACCGCCCTTCTGCTTCCGACCCTTGCGGCTCCCTTGGCATCCCACATCGGCATTGTCAAGGCTCGTGGCGGCTTACGTCTGCGGGAGGAAGCAACCACCTCTTCCAACATCATCGACACCGCCCACTACGGCGACAGTGTTGTGGTCATAGAGAAGAAGGGGGATTGGTACAAGGTGCTCTTCAATCTGCAGGAAGGCTACATGAGTGGCGATTACCTGACTCTGAAGGAGAAGGAAAACATCGACTTAGGCACAGGCTCTGTAGACGCCTCTGTGGTCAATGTCCGTTCTGCCCCCAACACCGACTCCGAGATCGTCCATCAGGTCAGACGGAATGATAAGGTGGAGATTTTCGGCTTCAACTGTGGCTGGTACAAGGTCACCTCCAAGAATGAGATCGGCTACATCCGTTCCGATCTGGTCAAGATGGAGGATATGCCTGCGGAGAACTACGGTGTGAACCGTGAAAGCACCGTCCCCATGGGCAGCGGCAACAGCAATGCCAAGCCCATGACCGCCGGTGAGAAGCTGGCGGCCTATGCCAAGACCTTTGTTGGTTACCCCTATGTATACGGTGGCTCCTCCCCTTCCGGCTTTGACTGCTCCGGCTTCATGCAGTATGTATGCCGCCAAATGGGCTACACCATCAAACGTACCGCTACCTCTCAGCTTTCTAACGGCGTGAAGGTTTCCAAGAGCGAGTTACAGCCCGGTGATCTGGTCTTCTTCGGCTACGGCAGCTCCGCAAGCCATGTTGGTATGTACATCGGCAACGATAAGTTCGTTCATGCAGAAAATTCCAGAACAGGCGTAGTGATCAGCGATCTGTTCTCCGGCTATTACGGCGGCCGCTATCTCACCGCTCGCCGCATCACCGGCTAAGGACACATAAAAAATTGCACTCTCATCCCCTGAGAGTGCAATTTTTCTTTTCCCCTGCACATACTATATCCACCATCCACCAAAGTAATAAGGAGGAACTATGCTTACAAACACCATACATCGGGGGAGGCAGAGTATTTTGTTTGCCGATCCTCCGTCAATTTTATCCTATGCCTCTGTAGTAGGCAAGAAGGAGTCCCAAGGCCCTCTGGGGAACAGCTTTGATTTGAGTATTCAGGACGGTCATTTCGGTCAAGAAAGCTGGGAGAAGGCAGAGAGCCATTTACAGCGGACTTCCCTGAAGCTTGCCCTGCAAAAGGCCGCCTTGGAGGAAGAGGATCTGGATGCCGTTCTTCTGGGAGATCTCTTGAATCAATGTATCGGCTCCAGCTTCAGCATGCTTGGGAAGAACATCCCTACCCTCGGTCTTTACGGAGCTTGCTCCACTATGGCAGAAAGCCTCCTTTTGGGAGCAATGAGTGTCTCCGGAGGCTTTTGCCGAAGGATCGCTGCCCTCACCTCCTCTCACTTCGCATCCTCAGAGCGACAATACCGCTTCCCCTTAGGCTATGGGGGACAGCGATGCCCCACCGCCCAATGGACCGTCACAGGCTCCGGGGCAGTAATACTGGGGAAAGAGGAAAAAGGCCCTTATATTCGCTCTGCCACTGTCGGGTGTATCGTAGACAGTGGGATCACCGATGCCAACAATATGGGCGCCGCCATGGCTCCTGCCGCCTGCGATACCCTCTGCGCCCACTTCCGTGATCTGAACTGTAGTCCCGATGACTATGACCTCATCGTCACAGGAGATTTGGGAAGTCTTGGCAGTCAGGCCCTTCGGGATCTAATGGATGCCGAGGGCATTCCCTTGGGCAAGAACTACCGGGACTGCGGTGTTATGATCTTCGATTGCAAAAAACAGGATGTCCATTGTGGCGGCAGTGGCTGTGGCTGTAGTGCTGTGGTGCTTTGCGGCCATCTTTTGGGACAAATACAGCGCCGAAAGCTGAATCGCTTGCTGTTCTGCGGCACCGGCGCTCTCCTCTCCCCTGTCTCCGTCCAGCAGGGGGAAAGCATTCCCGGTGTGTGCCATGCCGTTTCCATTTCTTCTGATAGGGAGTGAGGCCGATGGAATATCTGAAAGCGTTTATGGTGGGAGGCTTCATTTGCTTCCTTGGTCAGATCCTCATTGACAAAACACGCTTGACCCCTGCCCGAATCCTTGTAGGAATGGTGGTCACAGGAGTCATTCTGGGCGCCTTGGGCATCTATGATAAGCTCATTGACTTCGCAGGAGCCGGGGCCTCCGTTCCCCTGTTAGGCTTCGGCAACCTTCTGGCAAAGGGCGTTCGTAAGGCTGTGGACACAAAGGGCTTTGCAGGGATCTTTACAGGTGGTCTGGAATCTGCCGCCGGTGGCATTGCCGCCGCCATCTTCTTCGGTCAGCTTGCAGGTTTGGTATTTAAGCCCAAGGATAAATGAAGCTCCACGGTGGAATACTGACAAGGCGAGAAAACGCAAATTCATTTGGAGGTACTCAGCATGGAGAATCAGAACAATAACCGAACCGAGAATCGTAACAACAGCGCCAACCGAAATCGCAGTGAGAACCAGAGCAACAACTGCAACCGGAACCGCAACGAAAATCGTAGCCGTAACAGCTCCGAGAAGTAATTCCGTATCTTCTCCCTCCACCCAAAATCATGTCTACTGAACAAGTCACCCAAATGCTTTACCCCTTAGACATGAGGAGCAGGAAGGGAACAAAGGAAGAAAAGCCGCCCTTTCCGAAAAAGCTCGGAAAGGGCGGCGCTGATATGCAGTATAGAAGGATTATGCCTTCACAGTGCCGTCTGCATTGAAGACAGGCAGCTTCTCCAGATAAATAATATCATCACGGGTCTGTGCATCGCCCTCTGCCAAAATGGCCATACGGCCGGCAACGATGCCGCCTGCTTCCAGAACCAGCTTCTCGATAGCGGCCAGAGACTCACCGGTGGAGATCACATCGTCCACGATGAGGATGCGCTTACCTCTCATGATCTCGGCATCGGCAGTATCCAGATACAGATGCTGTTCCTTGGCGGTGGTGATGGAATTGACCTTCACATCAAACACGCCGGACATATACAGCTTGGGAGCTTTGCGAGCCAGGAAATACTTATTCTGGCCGCTCTGACGTGCCATCTCGTGGATCAGGGGAATGCCCTTGGCCTCGGCAGAGATCATATAGTCATACTCGGGAGCTTTCTCCAGCAGAGCACCGGCGGTCTTGACCGTCAGCTCCACATCTCCAAAAATGACGAAGGCACCGATATACAGATCGTCGCTCACTCTGCAGATAGGCAGATCCCGGCTAATGCCGGCAATATTCATGGTATAATGCATGATAGCTACTCCTTTGTAACAAATTCTGTTTGTTTCAAGCGATACTACTATTATACAGACATTTTAGGAGATTGTCAATTATCCTGTAGCTATTTTGTATAAATTTATTCTATTTTCACAATCTAAGACAGAGGTGATAGAAACATGAACAACGATATTCAAATGCTGAACTCCATCCGCAAATCCACCCAAATGGGTTGCTATGGCACGAAAACCGTCATGGAGGAAACCTCCGACCCCCAGCTTTATCGGGAGCTGAAGTCCCAGTTAGAGGAATATGAGAAGATCTATGATGAGGCCGACACCCTTCTCCGTGACCGTGGGGGTAAGGCCAAGGACATCCCTGCCATTGCCAAATATTCCTCCGGCATGTCAGCCATGATGAAGGTACGCATGGCAAAGAACCCCAATGCCAAGGTGGCAGAGCTCATGATGCAGGGCAACACCAAGGGCATGATCAAGAGCATCCACAACAACCGCAGCCTGGGCATCCTCGACCCCAAAATCTCCACTCTCTCCAACCGCCTCCTCCAAACGGAACAAATGAACATCGACACCCTAAAACAATACCTCTAATCTAATTCCGGGTCGCCGTACTGTTTCAAATTTTCACACAGCCTCTTGCCTCTCCCGACGGTCGAGGTACCTCCCGAAGGGAGGGGGAGAGGGTCGTACAGACAGTGGGTGAAGGAATACAATTCGTAGGAGGAACCTGTGCGGTGGTTCTACGGGTAGTCTGTGGATGCAATCAGTGCGGTGGTTCTATGGATAGATTGCAGATAGAATCGGTGCAGTGAGCCCTCTCAGGCGCTTCGCGCCAGCTCTCCCGGAGGGAGAGCCAAGGGCTCGGTGGGCATCGATAGATGGAGCGATGAGTCTCGGTTTTTCAAGCTGCTTAAAGTTCGATCAAAGCCCTTGCCTCTCCCTCCGGGAGAGGTACCTCCCGAAGGGAGGGGGAGAGGGATCGTGCAGACAGTGGGTGGAGGAACGCAGTTCGTAGGAGGAATCTGTGCGGTGGGACATTGGGAGCTGCGGTGGGGATGTGGGGGTCTCTCTCCCTCTGGCTTCGGCACATTCCTCGTAGAGGGAGCTACTGTGGTGGGAGCCCATCGGTTGTGGGTACTTTAGCATTCTTTGGTCTTTGGCACATTTTATTCTTCTTGTGCATATATCATCTTTGAGGAGGTGCATTATGCCAAGTAAAGGTTTTTTGCGTATTCGAGTATTTACTTCCGATGCACAGTTACCGGTGGAGGATGCAACGGTGACGGTGACACAGCCGGCAGAGAGGGGTTCTCGCCTTCTTGCAACACGGATCACCGATGAAAGCGGTCTTGTGGAGCTTCTGACCATTGACGCACCTGAGGCGGCGGTAAGTCAGGAGGCCGGGACGGACTTCCCCTTCACCTTAGTGGATATTATTGTGGATCACCCAAGCTTTGAACGGGTACTGGTGGAAAATGCCCAAGTTTTCTCCGAGGTGGTCACAGAGCAGAACATTTCCCTGATTCCGATCAAGGAGCGACCGGAGGTCTGGAATTTGACCGAGATCTTCCGCATCACTCCCCAGAGCCTGTAAATCATGGTTACGGTCATTCCCTACATCCCCAGAACCATCACTGTCCATCTCGCAGGTCCTTCCACCCCTGCAGCCAATGTAACAGTCCCCTTCGTAGACTATGTCAAGAATGTCGCCTCCAGTGAGATCTATCCCACTTGGGAGGAAAGTGCTCTGACAGCCAATATTCTTGCCATCATATCCTTTGCCCTGAATCGGGTATATACGGAATTCTATCGCTCTCAGGGCTATGATTTCGACATCACAGCCTCCACTGCCATAGACCAAAAATTTATCAACGGTAGAAATTATTTTGATAATATTTCCCGTATCGTGGATAATCTCTTTAACGACTATCTCCGCAGACCCGGCTTTGTAGAGCCCTTGGCGGCAAAATTCTGTAACGGCACTACCGTCACCTGTGAGGGGCTCAGTCAATGGGGCTCTCAGGGGCTTGCCCGACAGGGTCTCAATGCCACACAGATCCTCAGGCGCTATTACGGCAATGACATTGAGATCGTACGGGATGCCCCCTTAAGAGGCTACACTCCCTCCTACCCCGGTACGCCCCTGAGACAAGGCTCCCGTGGCCCTAATGTGGTACGGGCGCAGGTCATGCTCAACCGCATCGGTAGGAACTACCCCGCCATCCCTCGCATTGCCGCAGTAGATGGGATCTTCGGCCCACAGACGGAGTATGCCGTACGGAGCTTTCAGGAGATCTTCGGCCTCAGTGCCGACGGGATCATCGGCAAGGCCACCTGGTACACGCTGGTACGTCTCTATGTGGGGGTAAACAGCCTTGCAGAGCTGGAAAGCGAGGGTCAGACCTTCTATGCGGTGCAGTGGCAGGATCCCGGCACTCTGCAAGACGGAAGCAGGGGGCAGTCTGTGCGACAGCTTCAATTTATGCTCCGTGTGTTGGGAGAATATATCTCGGACATTCCGCCCCTTCGGGAGGACGGGATTTTCGGTCCGAATACAAGAGATGCCGTGATCGCCTTCCAACGCTTTTCCGGCTTGACCCCGGACGGCATCGTTGGGCCTGCCACTTGGTCAGCCCTATATGACCGATCCGCCGCCATTGCCTCTGCCACAAGACAGATCGTAGGGCAATACCCCGGAGCTCCCCTAAGTGTTGGAAGCAGCGACTATCAGTAAGGAGGCAAGAAATGAGAGTTGCGAAACAGTCGGAACGAACCCCTGTCACTGACCTGCAGGAAATGCTGAGGCTCATTGACCCCTCTGTAAAGCTGTCCTATGACGGCATTTATGACGATACGACCTCTCAGGCAGTAAAGAAGCTTCAGAAAGATCAAAACCTCCCCCAAACAGGAGAGGTTGACGGAGAAACCTGGAAAGCAATTCGGAAAGCATATAAGGATCAGCAGATCTACTTAGGCCAGGCGCACCCTCTCCTATTGGTCTTGCAACCGAATCAGGTGATCCAAAAAGGCTCTGACAATCTCCACCTATATATGATGCAGGCTGTCCTCACTGCGCTGGCACAGTTCTATGCCGATGTCCCGACCTTCGCCGTCACAGGAATTTTGGATGAGCCTACCGCCCAAGCAGTGATCTGGTTCCAGGAAAAGGCGGGTCTTCCCCAAAACGGAGAGATCGACAAAAAAACTTGGGCCGCCCTTGCTCACGAATACCGTCAAGTCGTAGGAGACGGCACAGGACAATTCCCCATCCGCATGACGCAAAATCCGGAGGATGACCAAGGAAGAATGTGATCCATTCAAGCTTTCGCTGAGGAAAAAGGGCTGCCGCATTGCTGCGGCAGCCCTTGCTTATGGGGTGATGGAGGGGATTATTCGCCCTTCTCCTGGAGGCGAACGAAGCGCATGACCATTGCGGAAACCTCTGCACGGGTGGCTTCATTCTTGGGGTTGATGTTGCTGTGGTTGTCGCCCTGGAGGATGCCCTCTGCAACAGCCCAGCTCATTGCTTCCTCTGCCCAGTGGGAGACTGCCTCGCCGTCCTTGAAGTTCTTCTCAAAGTCGAAGGTAGCAGTAGTGTCCATACCAACCAGCTTTGCATAGCGGTACAGAATGGTAACGATCTGCTCACGGGTCAGGTTGCTTTCGGGCTCGAAGGTGGTAACGGTGATACCCATGACCACTTGGTTCTTATGAGCCCAGTTAACAGCAGCGGTGTACCAGCTGTTCAGCAGTACGTCGGTAAAGGGGGAGGAATGTACATTCTCATGGTCGGGAGAATTGGATGCTCTCCACAGAACGGTGACAAGCTCTCTACGCATCATGGGCTGATGGGGATCGAATGCCATAACATTTCTACCCACGAACAGACCACGGTCTACCACGAAGTCTACAGCCTCTGCATACCAGGACGAGCCGTTGACGTCCAAGAAGCTCAGGTCATAGGGAGAGATGCGACCGCAAAGGACACACTGATAATAGGTAGTGCCTTCTGCATTGACCTTCTCTTCGTTCTTGTGACCTGCGGGTCTCTCGTAAGCATAGAACTTGGTCTCACCGCAAGCGCAGGACAGGATAATGTGACCCTGTTCGCCGCAGCTGGTGGGGATGTCCTCTACAACAGTCAGCTCGTGAGCCAGACCGGTCTCCTTGTCGAAGTGGTAGGTCTTGTTGCCCAGCTGGAACCAATCGGTAACAAACTTGCCGCCGATGAAGTACATATCCTTGCCGGTCTCCTTGTCGGTAGCAGGACCGGTGTATTCTGCACCGGCCTCTGCACCGCAGTCTTCTACGGAGCAGGTGATCTTGCCGGTCTTGCGGTCATAAACAAAGCTATGGGTGCAGGGTGTCTCAGGATCTTCGGGCTCTTCAGGCTTTTCGGGCTCCTCAGGCTTGGGAGTCTCGTCCTTGGTGAAGGTATCGAGAACCGTGCCGTCTGCATTGTAAGCGGTAACGGTCAGGGTGTACTCGGTAGTCTCAGCCATGATGTAGATGGCATCGTATTCCTGAGTGATGGTTGCAAAGTGGAAGTTGGGATCGTCAACTGCCTTGTAGTTGACGTCACGGGACTTCTCGCCCAGGTCGCCACAGATCATATAGGTGGTGCCGTTCTCTACGGGAACACCGGCCTTGAGCTGCTGGGTACGGGCATAGGAGTGATCGTGACCGGAGAATACAACGTCGATACCAACTTCGTCACAGACAGCGGGAATCGCATCGTGGAAGCGCTGGTTGCCACCGTCGGGGTTGGTGTAGTATACAGTCTGGTGGACGGAAAGAACCTTCCAAGCACACTCGGTCTTTGCTGCATCCTCTCTCAGCCATTCCATAGCCTCTGCCAGGTTAGCGGAGTTGTTGATCACAGCAACATAAACATTGTTGATCTCGTAGGAGAAGAAGTCGGGGTTGGGGAGATTCAGTACGGTATTTGCAACAATACCGCTGAAGTCGCCATAGTACTCGTGGTTGCCCAGAACATGAGCAACAGGCAGGTTGCCCACAGGGCTTGCTGCGAAGACGTTGAACAGCTCTTCCCAGTGTCCGTAGGAGCCGCCGTTGTCAACGAAGTCACCGGTCTGCAGGCCGAAGTCTGCACCCTTCTCGCCGACCTGTGTCAGCATAGCGGTCAGAACCTCAATCGCTTCCTTGTCAGACTCAGGATTGCCGGTCATCTGGGTATCGCCCAGGACGTAGAAGGTGGTTTCCTTGCTGTCCGCAGGCTGAGTCTTGAAGGTGATCATCTCAGACCAACCGTTCTCACTGCCGTCACCGACCCATACACAGTACTCGGTGTTGGGAGTCAGCCCGGTGAGGGTCATGGTGTTGACGATCGCCGCATTCTTGGTGGTGGGGAATGCCACGACCTGACTCTCTGCACGCTTGGTCAGATAGTCGGTATCGGGGCCGGTGCCTCTCTTAACCTTGTCGTAGGCGGCCTTTTCCATATAGCGGACATAGGCCTTCTCACGGGCATAGAGAGCATTGCTGAACCAGGAGATTGTCTGCTCTGTGGTGGGATCCTCAGGCAGGGACAGGAAAATGGAGGTGGGCAGCTCATCGGCACCGCCTGCGTAAGCCATAACGGTTCCGGTGGTGGCAAAGGACAGGCCCTTGTCGCTCTTTGCTGTCAGGGTGAAGCTCTCCCCTGCAGTCAGGCCTGCAAGAGCATCGGTGCTGATCTTGCCCTCTGCTTCGGTAACACCCAGAAGAGTCTCGCCCCAATATACCTCAACGCCCTGAGAAGCCTTGCCCTCTACGTCATAAACGGTAACGGTGAGAGCCTTGCCCTGGAGCATAATGCCCAGGTCCAGAGTGTAGTATGCGGTAACTGCCAGAGCGGTGTAAGCATAGGAATCAGTGCCAACCTTGCCGTCCTTGTCGGTGAAGGTGATATTGTTGACACGGTACTTCAGATAGTCGACCTCGGGGTCAACGGTGGTGGGAACTGCAAAGCTGACAGTTGCCAGAACACCCTCAGCACCCTCGGGGGCAGTGACCTTCATGGTCAGGCTGCCCTTCTTGAAGCCGGTGGACAGGAATTCGTACTCCCCGGTCACACCCTCTGCGAAGGTAACAACAGGAGCGCCATAAACGCTGCCGCCTGCACCGGTGGTGGGAGTGCCGAAGTCGGTATTGATGTCGGTGACAGTCATCTCGACCTCAGTAACAGTGCCTTCTGCCTTCAGTTCCATGACATAGTTGCCGCCAAGGGTAACCACGCCATCGCCGCCAAAGGTAACGTAAGTATTCTCTGCGGTCTCTGCCTTGACCTCAAACTGGCGATTCACGGAAACATAGTTGCCGTCGCCGTCGGAGATCTGTACGGTAACGGTGTGGATACCGTTGCCCAGAGTGGTACGGGTCATAGCCTTTGCATCGTCGCCGTCGCAGGCAATGTTCTTGCCATCGATGAAGATGACGGTTGCGGAAGCGTCAACGCCGGTGCGGTTCTGACTCTCGGGATCGTGGAAGAGAGCTTCCAGTTCAACAGAGTCGGTAGTGATCACGGTAGAGCCGTCTGCTGCAAGCTCGGTGCCGTTGATGGTAACAGAGTCAATCACGGGATTGACAAGGTCGTCCAGGTTGGTGCCGTAGACGAAGCGCATGTCATCAAAGTACAGGGTGCCGTTGAAACGACCCTCGCCGGCTGCAGGCTGATAGGACAGCCAAATCAGGCCTTCGCCCTGACGGATGACCATAGGATGCTCCGCAGAGATCTGGGAATGGAGAGGAGTCAGGTCTGCATAGCAGTACATCCAGCCGTTCCAGTTGATGCCGCCGGAGTTCTCTCTGTCGGTAGCATTGAGGAGGGGGGTGTTCTTGGTGGAATAGCCGTTGCCGTTCCAAACTGCTACGTCAACGTAAACCTTGTAGGCGGGAGTGCCTTCGGGAGCATAGACCCAAACGCCGACCTCAGTGGGATAACCCTCAACTTGGATCTCCTCGCCGCAGTAGCGGATGTAGAAGTTGGAGTTAGAGCTGTTATCGAAGGAGGAGTAGTCGTAGTTCATCTCCAGAGAGTAGTCGCCGCTACGGACGGGAGCGCCCTCTGCACGGCTGGCAGTCTTCAGGCCGCCTGCCATGTAAGCTTTGATGGAGTTGTTGGGCCACAGGTAGTAGGTATGACCGTTTGCACGGAAGATGGGAGCTGCGGGAACTGCGGAGTCGTAGTTGCCGGTGAACTGATAAGGAGCGGTCAGAGTGGTGTAGGTGGGGTTGCCGGAATAGGTGCCGGAGGTAATGACCGTCAGCTCGGGATGCTCACCGTAGTAGCCTTCGCCGTAGGGGCTACCGGCATAGTGGTAGGTATTCTTGCCCTCATGGAAGTGAGCAGCGGTCAGCGGGCCGTTCTCATCGGGCTCGAAGTCCTGATAGATGATAGGCATCTTGCCGATCTCTACATGGATGGTATCGGAAAGGACAGTGCCGTCGAGCTTAGTGTAGCTGACGGTAACGTCGGCCAGAACAGAGCCTTCAAAGCTGCCGCTATGGAAGATGTTTCCGTTCATAACGCCCACTGCATCGTTGGCAACGCCTTCGGTCTTGGACTCGATGGTCCAAGTGAAGTCACCGACCTTGTAGTTGATGCCGCGCTTTGCATACTTAGCATTCAGACCCAGATCGGAATCTGCATTAAAGTCCAGAGAGATGGACTCGCCGGTGAAGTACAGGTCGTCTACATCGGCAATGACGATAGTGGTAGAGCCAACGGTCTTGTTGCCGTTCTTCAGTTCCACGGTGACATTGCCTACGAAGCCTGCCTTGGCAGTGAAGAGGCCGTTGGCATCAATGGTGCCGCAGTCCTTGTTCACGTTCCAAATCAGGCCGCCGGGCAGCTCGGCGCTACCGCCGGCTGCATCAACGCCCAGAGCCTCGAACTGTACGGAGCTGCCGGGAGTATAAACGCCGTTGTTGGGGCTGATGGAAGCATGGTCGAAGTTGCCGTCGGAAATGGCGGTGGAGACCAGAAGCAGGGCGGAAGCAACGGTACGCTCAGGACCGTCGGAGGGAGAGTTCCGAACCAGCAGCTCGGTAGTACCCTCACGGACAGAGGTATAGGTTGCAGAGCCGCCGCCGTCTAAGTACAGAGCATCCACGCAGCCTGCCTGACGGAGGATCTCGCCCATATCGTACAGGGTCATACCGACAGAGTAGGGATGCTGTCTGCCGTCAACCAGCATAGTCATAACGGTACCGTCTGCCATAATACCCACAGAGTTACGGGGCATCAGATCGCCATTGTTGGGATCGGCAACATTGACACCGTCCTTGACCAGATAGAAGGGGCCGGAAATTGCTTCCAGAACGTCGGAGTAGTCTTCGCCGTAGTCACGGATGACATAGCTGCCGTCCTTCAGAACTGCGAAGTAGGGCTCCTTGGCATTGCCGTTGCCGGTCTGAACAACGTTGCCCTCCATGATCAGATAGCCCAGAGGCTGAGCCGTCTGCATGTTGTAGTAGTCGCCGTTGGTAGCAAAAACAACGGTGCCGCCGGTTGCCTTCTCATAGGCAGCGGCCTGGTCGCTGGTACGCATCATACCCCAAGGCAGGGTATTGTTCTTAACGACCTCCGCACGGCTTGCGGGGGTACTGCCCTCGGTATAGTATCCGTTGTAGGATGCACGGAAGGTAACCTCTGCATCGGGAGCAACAGTGGTAATGAATACCATAGCCTGATTGCTACCGCTTGCGTCGTTGAGGATCACCTGAGATTCCGTAACACCGGAGACCAGAGTGTAGTCCGTCTGTGAGATCTTATACTTCCCTGCAGGGGGCTCGAAGCTAAAGCCGGCGGCAGCGCCTGCGGGCAGGATGCCGAGAACCATAGCAAGAGCCAATGCCAGAGAAAGTACTCGCCGGAATTGTTTCTTCATGATTGTACCTCCATTATATTTGGGATGGTATGTATTATCTCATACTATTCTAAGAATGTCAAGATTATCCCCCCTTAAGGGGATGCTTTTCATGATTTTGACGAAAATAGTTAATTGTAAGCCGTTGCATATCACAGAATTTACACGAATATTACAAAAATAACAGGATGGCTTCTGAACGCTGTTCAAAAGCCATCCCAATGTTCTGCAGAGAATTCTTTCTGCGCCAACAGCTATTTCCATTTCCTGTAACGGAGCCGCCACAGTCCCCTGTGAATATGGTGGCAAAGATAGCGTATCGGGTACACAAGCCGCCACAGCCACACATAGCCCCTGTACAGCAGAGCCTTCTCGCAGTCAATATAGCGGTCTTTCCGATAGAAGCCCCGAAGGACACCGATGATGCGGTCTGCGGGAACTTTCTCGCAGAGGTAGCAATTATCCCCACGGATATAGAGGACGCCCCCACGGCTGCGGATGATCCGATGAAGGACATATTGTCCGTTCTGCCGTCTGTAGAGAACCACATCGTTTGCCCTCGGCAGCCCCTGAGGAGAACGGATCAAATTCTGCTCCCGTCTTTCATGGAGCATGGGGCGCATGCTGATGCCCACGGTATGCATGAGGACGAAGCCGTTATTCCGAAGCTCCTGTTCTATGCTTCCCTTCATTCCGAGAGCAATTCACCCTGTCTCAGGGTGTTCAGGAAGGCATCCAGAGTGCTTACGGCACGTTCCCTGTCTACATCATATTTTGCAAGGAGGGCTTCTACCAGCTCTTCCCTGCTGTACTGCCGACGGTTGAGCAGACCCATCAGATAGGCGCCGGTGGCGTTGAGCTTCACCATGCCGTTAAAGCTCCCGTTGTCCTGTCCCACTGCCACTGCCACATGTTGGCCTGCTACCTCGCGTATGACGAATTGATATTTCAGCTTCATAACCTTCATTCTCCAAACATTGTTTGACGGGCGATGATTGCGGACTCTTCCTCCGGGGTACAGCGGATCCGCCACAGACGGCATCGATCCAGAAGTCCCTCAAGCATATCCAAAGTATTGCTCAAGCCAAGGGGGTCCTTAGGCAGAAGGATCTGCACCATAAGAAGCTCCAAAGCCTCCTGCTTGGACAGGGGGCTGACCTCATTCTTTTCCCCACGCTGGATCAGACACAGGTCTGTCAGGGGAACCTTCACGTTCCGATTCGCCCCCTCCTTCCCTGCCCAGGGTGTGCCGTAGACAAAAGGCTGTTCGCCGTAGAAGCGCACAAGGGGCTTATCTCCGTTGACGATCTTCACATGAGGGTAGAAGGCCTTGAGCCAGTTCTTGGTATGGGTGGTCTTGCCCACACCACTGCGAGCGAAGAAGGCAATGCCCTGTCCCTGCCACTCAATGACAGAGGAGTGAAGGACAAAGGCTCTCCGACGGGGGATCACATTGCACAGCTTGCGATAGGCGCAGATCGTCTCCAAATATCCATCGGTACAGGGATGCTCTGCCATGCGCCGCTCCTCCTGCAGATCCTCGTCTGTCACAGAGATCACATAGTCTGTCTCTGCATCCCCTTCATACAGGTACTTGGCGCACATCTTCTCCAAATAAGGAAATCTGTTCTGAAAATCTATAATAAAATCCGCAATCTGATATCGGGGCATAGAGATACTCCTTTTATAATAATGTATACTACTGTATTCCGATCATTAGGGTAACACAGCAGAGTATAATTGTCAAGAATACTTTTCGAATCCGACAAATTATTTATTATTTTCGGTATAAGGCTTGCCTTATCCATCATTTGATGGTATAATGTAATGTGCGTAACTGAACAAAACTGAAAGGAGCTGATTTAGGTTGAAAAGAATCATCAGCCTGATCCTGTGTCTCTGCTTCTTAGGCTCTGCCATAGTATTCGCCGCCCCGGAAGCTCTGACCATCCACGGCATTTCCATGAACATGGCGGAGGGCTATCCTGTTACCTCCCGTACGATTTCCGACAGATGCATGCTGTTTCTGACGGACAATGTGGATCTGACCGCCCTGCCCCTGGAATATGACCTCAGCCATCCCGAAGCCTCCTTGGAGGTGAAAGGACCTGCCGCAAGCCTTCCTGTGAAGAGCGGCGATGCCATTGACCTCACCGCCCTCTGTGGCAAGGATGGTCCTTGGCTCTTCGATGTATGCGCCACCTTAGATGGGCAGACCGCTACCCTTCCCGTAACCATCAAGATCCTGGACGGTCTGGGCTCTATGTATCTGCGCAGTGACGATCCCGTGAATCAGGGGCGCCCCTGGGTAGAAGCCAGCCCCACAAAGGACAATGCCGCCAAGGGCAATATGCTCCTTCTTAACGACAAGGGCGAGACCGTCTATAACGGCAAGCTGACCCAGATCAAGGGCAGAGGCAACTCCACTTGGCTTGCAGAGAAGAAGCCCTACCAGATCAAGCTGGACAAGAAGACCGACCTGCTGGAGACCGGTGACAAGGCCAATGCCAACAAGACATGGGTTCTGCTGACCAACCACACAGACCCCACTCTCATGAGAAGTCAGCTTGTCTACGATCTGTCCGTAGCCCTGTCTATGGATCCCGCCATCCAGTGCAAGAGCGTCAACCTCTATTATGACGGTGAGTACCGTGGTGTTTACCTTCTGTGTGAGAAGGTGGAGATCCAGAAGGGTCGTGTCGATGTACCTAACTTGGAGGATGCCTTTGAGTTGGCTAACCCCGGACTTGACTTCGACAGCCTTTCCACCGCTCAGGGCAAGACCCTCAACGGTGCAAGCTATATCTACTGCCCCGATCTCAAGACCCCGGAGAGCTTCACCGGTGGCTACCTGCTGGAAATTGACACCGCTGTCCGTGCCACTGCGGAGAAGTGCTACTTCATCACCAAGCGTGGCACCCATGTGGTCGTCAAGAACCCGGAATACTGCAGTCAGCAAGCCATGGACTACATTGCCACCCTCTATCAGGATTTCGAGCTGACCCTCTTTAACGGCGGTGTCCATCCCCAAAAGGCTACCAAGATCGACAGTTATATAGACATGAAATCCTTGGCGCAATGCTACATTATTAACGAACTATCCAAGAATCCCGACAGCTACCGTACCTC
The DNA here is from genome assembly GCA_017391305.1 of Oscillospiraceae bacterium. Lineage (GTDB taxonomy): Bacteria > Bacillota > Clostridia > Oscillospirales > Oscillospiraceae > JAZOXB01. The sequence goes on from JAFOZC010000179.1 coordinate 20,336, forward strand.
TGCCTACTTCTTTAAGGATCTCGGCGGTCTCTTCAACGGTGGCCCTGTATGGGACTACGACCTGAGCTTCGGCATCGGCTGGGGCGAATATATTGAAGACTGCGCCAACCCCGAAGGCCTCTTCGCCCTCCAGACCGCCTATGCCGGCGCCATGTACGAGATCCCCGCATTCCGTGAAGTTGTCCGCAAGCTCTATGACGAGCAGGTCTATCCCCTGATCAAGTTAGAGCTGCTGCCCAGCCTCCGCACCCGTATGAAGACCATCGCCTCCTCTGCCGAGGCCAACAATCTGGTCTGGAACCGTGATCCCAGAGCTTGGGCGCAGGAGTGCGAGACCCTGAAGAACTATATCACCGTCCGCTACGAATGGCTCTATCAGGAGTTCATGAAGTGGAACAGCGACAACTACACTCCCTTGGATTCCTATAAGGACGTTGACCTCCGAGCTTGGTACCATTCCGAGGTCATGAAGGCCACTCGCTACGGCCTCATGAGCGGCATGGGACACAGAACCTTCGCTCCCGAGGGCATCAGTACCCGTGCCCAAGCCGCCAAGGTTCTCTACTCTATCAGCAAAGAGATCTCCCCGGAATATCAGCCCGTTTTCTCCGATGTCCCCGGCAATCGCTGGTACACCCCCGCAATCATGTGGGCTTACGGCAGAGGCGTGGTAATGGGCTACAAGGACGGCACCTTCGGCCCTGATAACAGCATCTCCAGACAGGATCTGGTGGTCCTGCTGTACCGCTATCTGGGCGAGCCGGAAGCCGACCGAAGCCGTCTGGATTCCTTCGCAGATGCCAAGGCCGTCAAGGGCTATGCCAAGAATGCCATGAGCTGGGCCATTGCCAACGGCATCGTCATGGGCTATCAGGACAACACCCTCCGCCCCGAAAAAACCATCACCCGTGCCGAAATGGCCGCCCTCATGGTTCGCTATTACGAAGGCTATATCCTGAATTCCTAAATTCCAAGGCCGCAAATCCCGGCACCGATTTTCAGAAAACCAAAACGAGGCAGTCTCAAAAACCGTTTTGAGACTGCCTCACCTTTTTCATTTTCATTCAAAAAACCGAAATTTTAGCAATTGGGGGCTTAACGATTCATAGTAAGTCCCGTGATATGGATACTCCGGTTGCAGAGATCAATCGGTCTTTTTACTCCAAGCTTCCCGAGACTCCTAATATTCCTCGCACAAGGGCGTAGGCGGTGGAGGATTCCTTGGGGATATATATGTGAGTCCAGTAACCTATATCGTCGTATTTTGAAATCTTCCCGATTCGCAATTCCAAAGCTTCCCCTTCCGGACTGTACAGGAAGAGAGAGAAATTGCCGGCCCGGGCATCGGACTTCATTGCTTCAACCAGAGAAATACGCTGCTTCGCTGTCAGAGTCTTAGAAGATTCCGAAAAAGGCGTACGGAAATGATACGGGATGTACAGCTCTACATTCACCATATCTTTCATCATCTCGTCTATATAGCGCAGATTGCTTTCTGTTGTGGAAAAATATGCCCGGATATTCTCACTCAAGGCCTTTACCTCAGGATTCTTGGAGTTGAGATTCATTGCATAGTACCGCTCTACGGTTCTGCCGTTTTTGAGCGTGTAAGTGATCCGGGGGTTAAAGAGCGCACCGAAGGGTTCCTCCTCTTCTTCCAGTGCATCACGGGCATCAATGAATTGCTGATGCAGACTTCTGATTGCTTCGATGTTTTCAGCATCCTCAACCGAGTAGTCCCTTGTGGCGAAGCTAATTTGCACGGATTCTACCTTCTCTGCCTCCGGCACTCTGCGGACAATGCCGAAAAGATCTGTGCTGAAGCATAGGACAAAAATCAGAATGAACGCCACATAACAGCCGAAGCGGCCCACGTTACGGAGGGTAAAGACCTTCTTCGTCCGTTTCAGCAGCATTTCCATCAGGAAGAAGCAGGGTAGACTGCACAACAGCATCACTGTGACTAAAACTGTGAGATTCAGATCAGAAATATCAATAACATTGCTATGGAATGTCAGCAGAAGGATCATCGTCAAAGCACAGCCCAGAACCAGAGTCAGGAAGTAGCTCAGAGGGCCGTGGAAGCTCGGGATCGCAATGCCTTGCTCCGCATGCTCCGCCATTGCCCGTCGGAAGATCCTATAGCTCAGCCATACCAGCAAACCCCCACAGAGAACACAGATTCCTGTATAGATCCAGGGAAGCTTCCAGACACCGGACGTCGAAACTCTGCAAGAGTCGTAGATTCTTGTGAAAGGCTCTACCTCAAACCATACGAGAATGGGCGCAAATCTTTCGCCATCTCCCAAAACAAGCTCTTCTATCCCGTACGTGCACGGCGCAACCAGTGCGCTGAGAAGAGTACACACTACAGGAACAAGGAAATTTAAACACAAATAAGTTAAGATACTGTGAAGATTTCTGCCGCAAAGGACCATAGATAGCACCGCAATGGCATAGAACACAAGGAACTGGCAGAGGATATATGCCATACACTCCCAGTGGAGTCTAAGAAGGAATAGCACCCGTGTCATCCTCAATGTGATCAGCAGGGTTCCGGAAAGGGCGGAAAAGAGCAGCGGCAGCAGAAAGACCAACAGACCGCTGAGGAAGGCGGAGCAGAACAAGGTCTTCCGATTCAGAGGCAGGGAATGAAAATAGTGACAGCTTTTCTTCTTATGCAGAAAATCAAAAGCGTAACCGGCACAGCACAGTGCGGCGGCCACAGTCATAATGGGTGCCTGGTAGATGATATTCTCATAAGCGTAGTAGTAAGAATTGTAGGCTTCTCCCACAACATCTTTTATGGGGATCAGAACCCATAAATACAGCATACCGGCACCGAACAACACCAGCGCAGGCCAAAGTCTGGCAAGGTTCTTGCAGATTACCGTTCTGTTAAAGCAGGATGCTCTTAAAGTCATAGTTCACACCTCCCAGTTCATAAATAAAGATTTCCTCCAGATTCAGGGGCATTAGCTCCATAAAGACAGGCTTGGTTTCTTCCAGCCTCTGTTCTATGATCTTGGGCTCTCCCCGAAGGATCAGCGTTTCGATCTTCCCCACATTGCTGCGGTGGAGGACAGGCAGATCATGGGGAAGCCCCTCGGGAAAGACTCCCTGCACCTTCACAATATTCTCCTGCATCTCACTGAGACTGCGCTGTAAGAGCATTTTCCCCTTGTGCATAATTCCCACATGGTCACAGACATCCTCCAATTCCCGAAGGTTGTGGGAAGACACCAGCACCGTTACCTGTCTCTGGGCAACCTCCCTGAGGATCAAGCTCCACACCTGTCTGCGCATGACAGGATCCAGACCGTCTACAGGCTCGTCCAGGATCAGGATCTCCGGTCGGCTGCTAATGGCAAGAATAAAGGCCGCCTGCTTTAACATGCCCTTGGAGAAGCCCCGCAGGTTCGCCTTGGGATCCAGCCCAAAAAGCTGTACCAGCTCCTCATACAGGGCAGAATCGAAACCGGGATAAAGGCCACGGGTAAACTTCATCATATCCCGCAGGTTAGAGCTATGGAAATGGAATATCTCATCGGGAATATAGGCAAAGCGAGCCTTTGCCGCAGGATTGTCATATACCGGCGCACCGTCAATGAGCACCTGCCCCGCATCAGCCTGATAGATCCCCGTAATATGGCGGATCACCGTGGACTTGCCTGCACCGTTTGGGCCCAGAAGTCCGTAAACCGATCCCTTGGGAACATGGAGGCTGCAGGCGTCTAAAGCCTGTACCTTTTCAAATCTCTTGGATAAGTTCTCTACCCGTATCATCTTTCCTCCTCCTTTACTTGTTCATCCAGAATGCTGTGGAGCTTGTCGATGCCCATTCCCAGTCGTAGCAGCTCACGGGCCGCATCGCCCAGACTCTTCACAAGAGCCTCCTTGCGACCGCTGTCAACCTCACTGAGTGGGGCCACAAAGCTCCCCCTGCCCTGAATGGTATAAATATAGCCCTCTGCCTCCAGCTCCCGATAAGCCCTCATGATGGTATTGGGGTTGATGGCAAGAGTAGCCGCCAGATCACGGACAGTGGGGAGCTTCTCCCCCTCCTCCAAAGCCCCTGCCAGAATTCGGTCACGGAGCTTCCGTTTGATCTGATCATACACAGGGCCGGGGTCCCGATAATTCAGCGAGATCATAGATTCATTCCCCCTTCTTCTTTCGTGTATTAGTTCATCTAATACACTTATATCACACAGAACACAGAATGTCAAGAATTTTTACAAAATTGGTACTTGACATTTTCCCTTTTGGAGGCTATGTTAAGCATAGGAATCAAAATGAATTTGTGTACGCAGGAGGCAACTATGATTTGGTGTGTAGAGGACGATCCCGCCATTCGGGATATAGAGATATATGCTCTGGAATCCGCAGGGTATACCGCCTTGGGTCTTGAGACAGGGACGGATCTGTTGGAGCGGGTGGAACAGCAACGGCCGGATCTGATCCTTTTGGATGTGATGCTGCCGGGAACAGACGGTGTAGAGCTCCTGAAACAGCTCAGAGCCCAGCCCCGTTTCCGTGATATTCCCGTGATCATGGCAACTGCAAAGGGGAGCGAGCATGACAAGATCCACTGTCTGGATTTAGGCGCAGATGACTATTTGGTCAAGCCCTTCGGCATGATGGAGATGATCTCCCGTGTCAAAGCCGTCCTCCGCCGCTGTCAGCCCAAAAAGCCCGACACTATCTTAAAAATGGGAAGTCTGGAGCTGGATACCGCCGCCCGTTGCGTGTATGCAGAGGGCAATCGGGTCAATCTGACCCTGAAGGAATATGAGCTCCTGCGGCATCTGCTGTCCCATCCCAACATTGCCTACAGCCGAGACGATCTCTACGCCCTGGTCTGGGGAAGTACCTATATCGGGGAGACCCGTACCGTAGATATGCACATCCGCACCCTGCGGCAGAAGCTGGGCTCTTGCGGCAGTTTGATCTGCACCGTTCGGGGTGTAGGCTATATTCTGGAGGAGAAGCATGAGTCGTAAGATCTTCCGCTCCAATTTCCTCATTTCCCTTCTTGCTGTGATTTTTTCCCTTGTTTGTATTTTAGGCAGTCTGAATTCCTATTTTAACAGCATCATTTCCGCAAATCTGAAGGATGAGCTCCACATTGCCGCCACAGCCACAGAGTTAGAGGGGATCGCCTTTCTGGAAAGGACCGCAGACTCCCGACAGCGCCTGACCTGGGTCGGCAAGGAGGGACAGGTGCTTTTCGACAGCAACTCCCCTGCGGAGGATCTGGACAGCCATCTGGAGCGGGAAGAGATCCGACAGGCTATGGCAGAGGGTCGGGGCAGCAGTATCCGCTATTCCGATACCCAAACAGAACGAACCCTCTACGAAGCAGTGCGGCTCTCCGACGGCAGTGTACTGCGGATCTCCATCCAGCAGGACTCCACCTTCGGTCTGTTGCTGGATCTTCTGCCTCTGACAGCCATCGTCCTTCTAATGACCGCATGCCTTGCCCATTTCTTTTCCCGAAAAATGGCACAACGTATCGTGGAGCCTCTGAATCGCATCGACCCGGAGAATCCTCTGGCTCAGGTAGCAGATCCTGAGCTGGCTCCCTTGCTACAGCGTCTGGATAGACAGAACCACCAGATCTCCAAGCAGCTAACAGAGCTTCGGACAAGAGCAGAGGAATTCCGCCTGATCTCCGAGAGCATGCACGAGGGTCTGGTTCTTTTGGATGGGGAGGGACAGGTACGGAGCATCAATCCTGCCGCCAGAGAGTACTTCCCCGATGCTCTGCCCGAAGGGAGCTTCCCCCTGTCCCGTGTAGATCCCTCCGGTGCTATGGAGCATAGCTTCCGAGAGGCTTTGGAGCAGGGACACAGCACCGTCCGCCTGAATTTGGGCAAACGGAATTGCCGCCTTGATCTAAGCCGAATTTCCTCTGACAACAAAATTCTGGGAACAGTACTGCTTGCCATTGATATTACAGAAACCGTCAATGCCCAGAAGACCAGACGGGAATTTTCCGCCAACGTCTCCCACGAGCTGAAATCCCCTCTGCAAACCATTATGGGCAGTGCGGAGCTGTTGGAAAACAATATGGTTCGGGAAGAGGATCGGGGGCGCTTCTACAGCCACATCCGCAAGGAATCCCGCCGTCTCCTTGACCTGATCCAAGATATTATCCGCCTTTCCCAGTTAGACGAGGGTGCGGAGCTGAGAGGGGAAGAGGTAGACCTGCAAGAGCTTTGCCGTCAGGTACACAGCGATCTGGAAAAAAAGGCCGCCGCAAACCGCATCTCCATCTCACTGCAGTTAGAGCCCTGTTGGATCTACGGCATCCACCGTCTTTTAGAGGAGATGGTATACAACCTCTGTGATAATGCCATCAAATACAATGTTCCCAACGGAACGGTTCTCCTGTCCCTCCGTAAGACCTCGGAGGGCGCAGAGCTACAGGTAAAGGACAGTGGCATCGGCATTCCCCATGAGCACCACCAGCGGATCTTTGAGCGCTTCTATCGGGTGGACAAGAGTCACTCCCGTGCCTCCGGCGGCACAGGCCTTGGGCTATCCATTGTCAAGCATGCCGCAGAATACCACAGTGCGCCCATCCATTTAGACAGTGTTCCCGGCAAGGGCACCACCATCACCGTCACCTTCCCCACTGCCACCTACGATCCCCCCTAAGTGTCAAAATATTTCACGCAATATTCATATTTTCCTCCCGAAACTTCATATTCCGTTTACACACCTTCGGTATAATACCTGTGTATGCTGTAGAAGTGTGCAGATTCCAAGAAAAGGAGAAGCTGTTATGGAATGGACCCCTGAGAAAAAGAAGCTAATTACCAAATGGATCATCGGGATCATCGCCTCCTGTATCGTTATCTTCCTTAGCCTGCAGAACATTCACTCTCTGACCCGTGCCTTCCTGTGGTGCATCGGTGCAGTGATGCCTCTGGCTATCGGTGTTATGGTGGCTATGGTACTGAATGTCCCCATGAGCTTCGTGGAGCGCCAGCTATGGCCTGATAAGAAGACCCCCTTTACCAAAGCCCTCCGCCGCCCCCTCGCCTTCCTGATTTCCGCCATTTTTATTATCGGCATTGTGGTAGGCATCTTCTGGCTCATTATCCCGGAGCTGGTGGAGGCCGTCAAGGTCATCTATAACGGCGCCCTTGTGTATATTAATCGCCTGAGTGCCATGACCCCTGAGGAAATTGCAGAGCTTCCCTTCGGCAAACAGCTGCTCAATGTGGATTGGGACAAGCTTCTGGATACTGCCCAAGGCTGGGTCAAGCAGCAGGGCGGCAACATCATCAACACCACTGTAGGAACCATCACCTCCTTTGTGGGAGGTCTGTTCAATTTCTTCATGGCACTGGCCTTCTCCATCTATATTCTGTTTGACAAAGAGAACCTGAAGCGACAGCTCCGCAGATTGATCCATGCCTGGGTCCCCTCTGCCCCCGGTCAGTGGGTGATCCATGCCTCCCGTGTGATCAGCGGTAACTTCCGCAATTTTGTCTCCGGCCAAACTCTGGAGGCTCTGATCCTCGGTGTGCTGTGTATGCTGGGCATGTTGATCCTTCGGATCCCCTACGCTCCCATGGTAGGCACGTTGGTGGGAGTCAGCGCCCTGATCCCCGTAGTCGGTGCCTTCGCCGGTGCTTTCATAGGAGCTTTCATGATCCTCACCGTAGATCCCTTCAAGGCACTGATCTTCCTGATCTTCCTCATCCTCCTGCAATGGGTGGAAGGAAACCTCATCTACCCCAAGGTCATGGGTAGCCACATCAATCTTCCCGGCATCTGGGTTCTTGCCGCCGTCACCGTAGGTGGCAGTGTAGCCGGCCCCGTCGGTATGCTCCTGGGTGTACCCATCACTGCCGCCGCCTACTGCCTCCTCCGAGAAGCAACGGAGAAGCAGGAGGCCAAAGGTCGCACTGCCAAAAAGGCCTCTGCCCCGTCTCCCCTCCCCCCTGACGACACTGCTTCGGAGGCCTCTCTCCCCAAAGCTCCGCCCCATCCCACCGAAGCACCCATTCCGAGCAAAAAGTCCAACAAAAAATCCCGCAACAAATAATCTCATCCCCCAAATCATAAAAGAGACTGCGACAAGCCTACCCTTGCCGCAGTCTCTTGCACTTGAACAACACATAACAGTCCTGAAAGCCTTGGCTTTCAAGGACATTTGCGTTGTTCGGTACACATGATTTATGGATTTCTCGTGTGGGTGTCTTGATGCTGTTTCAGCGCCGCAAAACGCAGCATCTGCTTTCTGGAAGAGATCCCTAATTTGCTGTAAATATTTTTGTTGTGGTATTTCAGTGTATTTTCGGAAATTCCAAGGATCTCTGCAATCTGTTTGGCATTCTTACCGGCTAAGTACAGTTCGTAGACTTTGTATTCCGTAGCGGTTAATGTACCCAAATTGCAGAGGAAGAATTCATATTCCTCTAAAACGATATCCCGGTGTTGGGCAGTCGTAAGCTGCTCCAGTTCTCCTTGTACCAAATCCAACTGTCGCAGAGCCGTTTCGTAATCTTTCTGGGTCTTGGTTGCGTTTGCTTCGGCAGCTTGCCGTTCTTGCTCCAACTCTTCCAGCCGTGCTTCGTATGCCACATCCCGTGCTTCCAGAAAGGCAAATAAGTCGTCGATCTCCCGGATATTAATGGGATCACCGCCCCTTTCTCTTGCTTTCACCTGTTCAATACGCTTTAGAATGGGAGAAACATATTTATGGCTCATGATCACACAGCACACCAATGTTAATGCACCTATGATCAAAAAGATCAAAGCGTTTTGCAACTGTCCTGCTCGGATGAATTTTTGATGCTGTGCTTGTGGCATCATCATCGCTACTGTGAAGGTATCATTACCCAAAAAGATATCCCTGGTAATACCTACGCTGCTTTCCGTGCCAAAATCAAATTGTGTATAATCCGATTTCGGAATGATCCGAAGACTGCTGTTCATATCGCCGGTTTGGTAGCGATTGGAATTAAACTGTCCGTAATAGTTGCCCTGTTGCCGGTCGATCAGACCGCAAACCAGCTGTCCCCATCGGGGATCCTCGGTTTTATGGGACAAGCGAAAAAGAAGATCGCTGATCTCAAAACCGCAAACACCTATGATCTGATACTGTCTGTCCCGCAAGGGCACATAAATGTATCTCGCCTTTTCCCATGTTTCGGGAATTTCCACTACGGAGCTTAGAACATAGTGTACACCATCGGAAAAAACACCTTCACAATCCTCAAAAAAATCTGTGCGGTTTTCGTTGTTCCAGCCACTGTGGAAGGTAAGGTTGTTATCCTTTCCGGTGGTATAGGAACCACGGTATAAAGTAAAATCATTGTTAACAGTATTCTCGGAGGATAGATTTACATATTTCAGATAAATACCGTTGAAAAGCGGTGTTTCTGAGGCACGATTGACGGTAGTGTTCAAAATATAAAATGCCCCACTGGCCGGTGCAACCTGCATATTCAAGTATACCGTGTCGTACAACTCTTGCTGTAACTCGGTAAGCCCCCGGGTATTATCCTGTAGATCGTCAAATTGCAGTTGATGTTCGATCAGAAAGCTTTGAATCTGAGACTCCAACTGATGGGAAAAGGATATTGCACAAGCAGCCAATTCATCGCAATCGTGTTCAATATTATCCGCACTGTTAGCCAGAGCGGTATCCAAATCCCGCATGATTTGCACATTGGCGGAATTCATGACACCAAACAGGTTCAAAAGCACCACGGTCAAGGCCAAAAAGGTGGCAATGCCTGAGATAATATACAGCAGAAACCTTTTTCGCAAGGAAAGACTTTCGGTCCGAAAGTGCTGGAGCAGAAGTTTGAAACGAACCTTTTTCATCGCTTAGCCTCCCGCACCGTAAAAGGATTGTTTCAGCATATCCAGAGAATCGTCCGTCAACTCATTCAGGACGATTTCGGGATCCTCGCCGCTGCGCACCCTCTCGGTATATTGACCGTGTGCGGCTCTTAACACAAGCTTAACCGACTCCTCAAAGCGGCTTTGTATATCGGACGCACCATCAAAAACGGGAATGGATAATAGGGAGTATTCCCGGATCATAACGCTTGCGGTTTCATATAGTTGTCGATAGTTTTCTTTTTGTACCAACTCCGGATCTGTCAGCAACCGCTCAAAAGCGGCATCTGTCACAGGGAGGTAACCTGCTTCCGTTACAAAGCGAAGATTATGTTCCTCCTCAGTCAACCACTTTGCAAAGACCGCAGCTGCATAGTTCTTTCTCTCGTTGCTACTTCTGATGGCAAAGAGACCGCCGCCACGGTGAACCGCACCGGAAACATCTTCCGAAAACAGAGGATATGGCATGGAGATGATCTCGACTTCCCGGGTAGTATTGTCCGGATAGATCACTTGATCCGGCTGATACAGGATATCTGCCGTAGAACCGATATTGGAGATGATCTCAACCGTTTTCCACCGGGTAGCGGCATAACCGTCATCCAAACAGATGCCTCCGTAAATGGCTGTCCGTGCTAATAATTCCCAAGCAGTCTCAAAGGCCGGATCATCCAACTGCAGCTTTCCTTCGCGGATAAATTCCCCACCGTAGGCCTTTGTTCCAACCATGGCATAATGATAAAAATCGTTAAGCTGAACAAACTGTTTGCCACCGGACCAGTCAAAATAGACCTTTGCCGCATCAAAGAGTCCTTCGTAGCTTTGCAGCTGTTCCATAGAAACGCCTGTCTGTGTACTGAACTCTGTAAATATGGTTTTGTTCAGATAAAGGGCCTCTGTAGACTTGGCAATGGGTAAGAGGAATAGCTGGGAATCAAAATACCCCTCTTGCAGAAACTCCTGCTTAAAAGCAGTCAGCTCCTCTTCGGAGAAATACCGGTTCCAAGCAAGCAGACGATCCGTTCCTACGATTTGAGCCACTCTGGGATAGGCGGTAAACAGATCCGGAAGTTCTTCGGCACCCGGCTCTCCATTGACGGAGGCGGCTAATGCCTTGTCAATGGCCGAGGAACTGGTGACAGACACCACATTCACTGTAATACCGTTTTCCTTGCCCACGGTATTATTAAATTCATCAATGGCAGTGTTGAAAGGTGATTTGGTTTGGCTTCCGTATACATGCCATATGGTCAGGGTAACCGGATTTGCCGAGGATGGTCTATCCGCCCGGGTACAGCCTGTCAGATGCCATAGCAAACAACTTATTGCCATCAAAAATATAAAAATTCGTCTTTTCATAAAAATCCCTCCGAGTATCCTACCCAAATTCCCACCCTTTTGAAGAAATAATATTGCATCCCTACCCAATTTGCGTCCTTTGGGTGGGGCGAAATCCGGGGAAGTCCTTATAATATAAAGTGCAAGGTTTGAAGGAGGGTATAGAGCCTGCCTGGGAATTTTTGGGTACCCCATGATACCGCAAGTATCATGTGCTGTGTCAACGCGCCAACGAACACACAGCCCACCCCTTACTTTATTATCTTATCACGACGCAGAAAAAAAGTCAATAAATCAGCGGCAAGACAAACAGCATATCTTCTTACAATGGTGTATCGCCCCCGGAAGAACTGTTCTGTCAATTTTTGAACAAGGAGGTATTCATGTGTCCATTTTCGACCGTTTGAAGAAGGTGGTGGCAACCACTCCAACAGAAACGACTGCTGACACGGTGCAGAAAAAAACTTTCTCCTTTTTGGCTCTGCCGGAGAGCCTTGCTGAAATGCAGGCCCTTCCCGAAGCCACCTTGGAAGATCCCTTCCAGACTGCGGCACTGACGGTATGCGCACTGTGTGCATATGGTGCGGACAAGTGTATTGGAACGCAAATGCTGAATTGGCTCCGTGGCCCCCGGCCTCTCAGCCCTCATGATCTTTCTTTCCTGAACGACCGTTTTCGGGGTGGAAGCAACATTCCGTTCTCTTACTTCAAGGGCGCTGTTCCGGAGAGTGAGTATGTTCCATCGCACCCCTATACGATCATAATAGAGGCGGGTCCCTATGCAGATGCAAACCCCGGCTACAAGAAACTGCACATCCGCAGCGGTGGAGCAGATCATCCCCGTGAGATCATTCTGCGACAAAAGGCTGACGGCACATGGCTGTTGTGGGATCAGTTCCTGATGGTAGGAATCCGTCAGGCGAAATCAGAAGATCCCTGGGCATAAGTGCTTTCCTGAATGGGGTGACCCATTTGACAACAACATTGGATTGGAGGTTATTTTTAATGGGTTTATTTGATGTGTTTAAAAAGAAGGATTGTGAAATTTGCGGTAAAGAAGTAGGCATGTTCGGCTATAAAAAGCTGGAAGACGGAGAGATCTGCAAGGATTGCGTAAAGCTTCTCTCGCCTTGGTTTGATGATCGTCGCCACTCTACGGTGGATCAGATCAAACAGCAACTTAACTACCGGGAAGAAAACAGAGCGGCGCTTAACACCTTCCGCCCTACAGTGGCTTTTGGTGAGCGATATACGCTACGGGCAGAACTGGTAAACGGTGTGCCCACCCGTTTTGTAGTGGAAAGAACGGATAGCTACATAGAAGAGAATGCGGATATCATCAGTTTCCGGGATGTTACCTCTTTCAATATTGATGTGCAGGAATCGAAACGGGAACTGAAAGCCCGTAACAGCAAAGGAGAGGAAATCAGCTATAATCCGCCCCGTTATGAATACAGCTATGATTTCTATGCCCGGATCCATGTCAATCATCCTTACTTTAACGAGATCACATTCCGGCTCAACCGTGACAGTGTTGATTTGGAAACCGTGGAACATCGTTCCGGTTTTGGCATCGTGCGAAACGACTTCGATCCCACATTGTACCCCGAGTATCGGCAGCATCGTGGCGAGTGCGATGAACTGGAAGACCTGTTCCGTGCAGGAATGCAGGCAATGGCGCTGAAGGGATTCACCTCGGTTGTACAACCGATCATGCAGGCAGAACCGGCACCGCAGCCTGAACCCGTACCGGCACCTGTCGGTCCAAAGTTCTGCCCCAACTGTGGCGCGCCTGCCGACGGCGGAAAGTTCTGCCAGAGCTGCGGTTCCCGGCTATAATCGGTGCAACAGAAAATTTCTGTGCAAAGAGCAGAAACAGGCAAAACTCCACTTTTTATAGGAACTCAGTATAAAAACAAAAAATAATGAATATCAAGGAGGAAACGAAAATGGCAAAGCATAATTGTGCAATCTGTGGTGCAGAGATCGGTTTGATGTCTGAACAGAAACTGGTGGATGGCAACTTCATTTGCAGAAAGGTCTGCAGCAAGAAAACATTCAAGATTTTCGACAAGGTGGAGGCAACCCTATGTGATGTTACTGCTCACATCGAGCAGGTGGAAAAAGGCACCCGCATTTGGAACGAACTGCTGCTGCCGCTGAAAAAGGCAAAGGACAAGACACAGAAGCTGAAGTGTCTCGGTACCGGTGGCCCTCTGCTGTATGTATCTCCCTCTACCGGCTTGGTCGCACTGGTTGAAACCAATTACAAGTTCTTCCTCTTCGGCAAAACTCAGCGGGCTTGCGTCTACCGTTTGGCGGATCTGGTAAAGTATGACTACGAAGAAGAAAAAGTCAAGGGCTCCGATGGCAAAACGGAGACGAAAGAATACTGCGCTATGATGTTCAAGGATACCGCAGGCATGTACGGATTCCGCTTGGGTGTCGGCAACAGCAAGAGCTATGAAAGCATGGCAAAATACTTTGACACCCTTTTTGGCATCCAAAAGACTTTGGGCAACACCTTCAAGAACGCAAAGCGGCAGATGGATGCCATCAAGTCCTTTGCCACCGCGGCAAAGGCGGCCGCAAAGGGAACCTTAGACGAGGAGCAGGCCGCAGCCACCATTGGCGCTCTGGATGCCTCTGTCTACGGCGACAGAACCGAATGGATCAAGAAGGCCGACGAAGCGCTGGCGGCATTTCGCTAAGCCTTATGGCTGAAGGGAGTGTATGTTTATGGAGCGTATCAAGAAGATAATGGCACTTGCCTTTTCTGTGCTGTTACTGATTAGCTTGGTTGCCTGTGGCGGAACCGGCGACCCTGTCGGGGAGACCGCCGATCCTGCCGGTGAAACCACTGAATCTGCCCTGCCGAATGTAAGCAATGAAGCCACTGAGGCAACCGCCCCCACCTCCGGCAATGCTACCGAACCGGATGAAGACTTGACCGTTCACAAAAACACCTTCTTTACTGTCGGATACAGGGAAGAGGACGGTTGGACACTGGCAGAAGATGACATGGAGGCCTATGAGGGCGGCGGCTATGCCTACCTGCGGATCCCGGACGAGGATAGCTACACAGGACTTTTGGTGTACATTGAAGCCTATGAAGAGAGTGCCTCTTCCTTCCGCGAAACACTGCATGCAAACGGTGTGGATATGAAGGCATATGTTGACGGCATTTGGGCAACGGAAACCATCGGTGGATTACAAATGGCCGCTGTAGATAAAGAGGGAGGAGAATGGTATTTCTTTGGTCGTAAGGAGGAAGCAGGTGTTTCTTACACTGTCCATGTAACCGATTGGGAGGATCCAAAGGTTCCTGCGCTGATGGAGAATATCAACTTCATAGCTTCCGGAATGGATAACGTGGATCCTCCCTGGCCTTGGGAAGGGGAGGCTTTCTCCGGCAGTACGCAGAGTCGAATGCTTGGTACTTGCAACCTGACTGCCCAATTCCTGCCTATGGAAGAACCTCTGGTCACATATGAAACCTTTGAGCACGATATTGTCGTAATGGGGGACAAGGTCTATTTGCTCAGCGACAGCGCTTTGTACCAATATGCTTACGACGGAGCTTCCCTGAGATTTGTAAAGGAAATTGAGCTACCCGGGGAATACGAAATCTTAGAAGAGGGAGCGAACGGGAACTTGGTTCTGTCCCGCTTTATGGAGCCGGTTTTCGGACACGATGGTGCTTCCGCTCAGTTCTCTCACATGGGTCCCGATAAGTTTGCGGTTGCTCCCGGGGGCACCTGGGGGATCAGCTGGTTCCATTCCGGCGAGGATTGCGAGCTGTATTCCTTCCATGACAGTGTGTTGACGGGCAGTCCCTTCCCCTTCCCCGAAGTGGACAGCATCAGCAGTGTCACCATTGATGGCAATTACATTCTGGTAAGCGGCTCCTCTGTGGAGGACAGCGAGCAATATATCTTCGTATACGATTATGCCGGTGAGCTCATGCTGCAGCTGGGAGGCGAGCCCGACGGCTTCGGTCTTGGATCCATTACCTATGCTATAAGCACTGACAATGGCTTCCTGGCACTGGATGGAAATATGCGTGAGGTAGTCCTGTGGGCCGCTGACGGCACTTGGGTCGGGGCAGTGGATGACGGGGA
>JAFOZC010000002.1 GCA_017391305.1 Oscillospiraceae bacterium
GTGGTCGCTCGGTCATTGTCGTTAAACGACAATGACGAAATTACGGGATTATCACGAGTTTTCCGACAAAATCGAAACATTTTGCGGGCGACCACAGGTCGCCCCTACGAACAAATTCGGAAATCGAACTGCTCCACAAATCGGAATTTATAGAATTCTTATTGTGATGGAAGGAAAGGGCGAGATGGGAGAAAAGAAGAAATGGGGGTCGTGGCTTTGCGGAGCGGCGGCAGGAGTGGTCAACGGTATGTTTGGGGCAGGTGGGGGGATGGTGCTGATCCCTCTGCTTCGGAGGTTGACGGATCTGGAAGAGAAGGAGGTCTTTGCTTGCAGTGTGGGGATCATCCTGCCTCTATCCGCCGTGACCCTGGGGATGTTCTTCCTGAAGGGAGGAGAAATTACATCCCGGGGCATCCCCTATCTCATAGGCGGTAGTCTGGGAGGGATCGGTGCAGGAATTTTGCTCAAGAAGGTCAAGGTCAAATGGCTCCATTGGCTCTTGGGTGCATTTATTCTCTACGGCGGTTTTCGCCTGATCTTCTCATGATAGGGGGATTGGCAGGGCTGATCTGCGGCCTTCTCTCCGGTATGGGTATCGGAGGCGGAACGCTGCTCATGGTTTGGATGACAGCGGTGGAGGGAATGTCCCAGGAAGGCGCACAGGGGATCAATTTGCTGTACTTTCTGCCTACAGCGGCGGTATCTCTGTATTTTCACAGAAAAAACCGCCTTTTGCAACCGAGGGTGATCCTGCCCGCTGCCATTCTTGGGAGTCTTACGGCGGCATTGACCGCATGGCTGGTGCGGGATATGGATACGGATCTGCTTCGGAAGCTGTTTGGCGGTTTTTTGATCCCGGTGGGAATTCGGGAGCTGTGTTATCGGGATAAGAAGGCCAAATAGCCCTCTAAGATCAGGGAGGCGGCGACCGCATCTACGGTGTTCTTCCGCTTCTTGCCGTGGTAGTTGCAATCGGACAGGATGTTGTGGGCTTCTACGGTGGTACGGCGCTCGTCCCAGAGGACAACGGGCTGACCTACAGTTTCTTCCACCAAAGCGGCAAATTCTCGGTACAGATCCGCACGGGGTCCCTCGGAGCCGTCCATGTTACGGGGGAAGCCCATGACCAGCTTTTCCGCTCCGCATTCTTTTACGATACGGGCGATCTCGTCAGCGGTCTTCTTCGGGTTGCGGCTGTGGATCACCGTGGTCTGTCCCACGATCATCCCCATGATATCGGAAATGGCGATCCCTGTACGGGCATCGCCGTAGTCAATGGCAAGTACTCTCATGCTATTTCCTCCTGCGGTATGTTGTGAATGAAAATATGCCTCTATTATAATGCAGAGACGGAGAAAACACAAGGGTAAATTTTTCCTGAGAAACAAAATTTTTCTTGACAAACGGATTGATAGTATGTATAATAATTTCCGAAATGAGTTAGTTATGACTAACAAGAAGGGCAAGGTGATAAGAATGACAATGAATGAGCTTGGTGTTGGCAACAGCGGTACGATCTTGACCGTTGGGGGAGAGGGGCTTCTCCGTTGCCGATTGCTGGATATGGGACTGATCCCCAAAACGAAGGTGACCGTACAGCGGATCGCTCCTATGGGAGATCCTATGGAGATCCGTCTGCGTGGCTATGAGTTGACCCTTCGCTTGGAGGATGCGGCAAAAATAGAGGTAGTGCCGGAGGTGAGTGCATGATCTTTGCATTGGTAGGAAATCAGAATTGTGGCAAGACCACCCTGTTCAATCAGCTCACGGGCTCCAATCAGCATGTGGGCAATTTTCCCGGTGTTACCGTGGATAGCAAAATGGGCGTCATTCGGGGGAGAAAGGATTGCCAAATCGTGGATCTTCCCGGCATCTACTCCATGCGCCCCTATACGGGAGAGGAGATCCTGACCCGTGACTTTATCCTGAACGAGAAGCCCGAGGGCATCATCAATATTATTGATGCCACCAATATCGAGCGGAATCTCTATCTGACCCTTCAGCTTTTAGAGATGCAGGTACCTATGGTTCTGGCCCTGAATATGATGGACGAGGTAAGGGGCAACGGCGGTACGGTAGATGTGAAGAAAATGGAGAAGGAGCTGGGGATCCCGGTAGTTCCTATTTCTGCCATTAAGAACGAGGGTATCGACGAGCTGATCCAATGTGCTCACGACACAGCCAAGGCAAAGCAACAGCCTCAGAAGGTGGATTTCTGCTCCGACGGCCCGGTTCACCGTTGCATTCATGCGGTTTCCCATCTCATCGAGGATCATGCCCGTCGGGCAGGGATCGCCCGTCGCTTCGCCGCTACCAAGATGATCGAGGGTGACGAGGATGTGATCGCTCGCTTAGGTGTCAATACCAACGAGCTGGAGCTTTTGGAGCACAGCATTCTGGAGATGGAGACAGAGGGAGAGCTGGACAGACATGCGGCCATTGCCTCCATGCGTTACGAATACATAGAAGCCCTTTGCGGGAAGACCGTGGTCAAATGCTCCGAGAGCAAGGAGCATCTGCGGAGCATGAGGATCGACAAGCTCCTGACCCACAAGTATTTGGCTCTGCCGATCTTCGTGGGGCTCATGGTGGGGATCTTCTGGATGACCTTCTCTTTGTTAGGCCCTCTGCTCCAGGATCTTGTGGCGGCAGGCATCGACGGTCTGACAGCCCTTGTGGATCGGGGGCTCACGGCCTATGGCATTAACCCTGTGGTACACAGCCTTGTGATCGATGGCATCTTTGCCGGTGTGGGCAGTGTGGTCAGCTTCGTCCCTGTGATCGTGGTGCTGTTCTTCTTCCTGTCTATTTTGGAGGATACGGGCTATATGGCACGAGTGGCTTTCGTTATGGATAAGCTCCTGCGGAAGATCGGCCTGTCCGGGCGGAGCTTTGTGCCTATGATCATCGGCTTCGGCTGTACCGTTCCTGCGGTTATGGCCACACGGACTCTGCCCTCCTCCCGTGACAGACGGCTCACCATTTTACTGACCCCCTTTATGAGCTGTTCTGCCAAGATCCCCATTTATACGGTGTTCGTGTCTGCCTTCTTCCCCAATTCTGCGGCATTGGCTATGGTGTGCCTGTACTTCGGCGGTATGGTGGTAGCTGTCCTCTTTGCACTGCTCATGAACAAGACTGCCTTCCGAGGCAAGCCCGTTCCCTTCGTCATGGAGCTTCCGAATTATCGCATGCCTTCCCCCAAGAGTGTGATCATGCTCCTGTGGGACAAGGCGAAGGATTTCCTCCAGCGTGCCTTTACGGTGATCTTTGTGGCAACCTTGGTGATCTGGTGTCTGCAGAGCTTTGACATCAGGCTGAATTATACCCAAGACAGCGCCGAAAGCCTCCTGGCAGGGGTCGGCAAGCTCCTGACACCGGTGTTTAAGCCCTTGGGGATCGGTGATTGGCGGATCACCACGTCCTTGATCACCGGCTTTATGGCCAAGGAGGCTGTGGTCAGCACTCTGGGCATCCTGACGGGGAGCAGTACGGAGTCCCTGGTTGCCAATCTGTCGGGGCTGTTCACCTCTGCCTCCGCAGTGAGCATCCTTAGCTTCACTCTGCTCTATACTCCCTGTGTGGCTGCGGTGGCCGCCATCGGCAGAGAGCTGGGAGGGAAGTATCGGGGAGCAATGGTTGCGGCTCTGCAATGCGTGATCGCCTGGGTGGTTTCCTTCGGCCTGTACCGACTGATCCTGCTGTTCTGACAGAACAAATTCCCCAAAAACAGAAGCTAAAAAAGCAGCCTTTTCCCAAGGCTGCTTTTTTGGGCCCGATGTAAGGAAGCGCAACCTCGGAATCGGAAAAATTTTTGCAAAAAACCTTGAAAAAAACAGAAAAAACCATTGACTGAATGACTTTTTTGTGATAGAATACCACTACCTGCGAAATTGGAGGCTTTTTTTGTGCGCCCAATTTCACCTGCGGAAGACGCTTAGTAGTTTCTGCGTCTGCTAAATTTTTTCATAGCCGTAGGCAAGCAGGGAGGCAAATAATTAAGGAGGTGCCGAAATGCGAGTTAAGATCACCCTCAGATGCAGCGAATGCAAGCAGAGAAACTACAACACCATGAAGAACAAGAAGAACGATCCCGACCGTCTGGAAATGAAGAAGTACTGCAGATTCTGCAGAAAGCACACGACTCATAACGAGACGAAGTAAACGAAAGGATGAGCAACATGGCAGAGACTAACAACAAGCAGCCCAATTTCTTCGCCCGCACCGGCAGCAAGCTTGGCAAGTGGTTCCGCGAGATGAGAAGTGAGCTCAAGAAGGTCGTATGGCCTTCCCGTAAGCAGCTCATCAACAACACGCTGATTGTCCTGGGCGCTATCCTCGTTGTCGGCATCATCGTTGTATGCTTCGACTGGTTCGCAGGACAGGCCGTTGCCCTCCTGGGCAAGCTCCTCTGATCCTATGGCAGAAGAAGCAAAATGGTATGTTGTGCATACCTATTCCGGCTATGAGAATGCTGTAAAGAACACCATCGAGAAGACCATCGTCAGCCGCAGTCTGGAAGACACCATCTACGAGATCTCCATCCCCATGGAAACGGTGAACGAATACACCGACAACGGGATCAAGACCTACGAGCGGAAGCTCTTCCCCGGCTATGTTCTGATCAAAATGGTCATGAGCGATGAGGCATGGCACATTATTAAGAATGTCCGCGGTGTTACAGGCTTCATTACATCCGGAAGCGACAAACCGGTCCCTTTGACCGAAACCGAATTGATCACTCTCGGCCTGCACAAGAAAGAGATCGTCCTGGACTTCAAGGTTGGCAGCGTCGTTAGGATCGTGGATGGCCCCTTCATCAACAATGAAGCAAAGGTTCTCTCCATTGATCTGGATAACGAAGAGCTGGAGGTTTCCATTGAGCTCATTCGCGGAATGCCCGCCACCAAGAGACTTGCTTTGGATCAGGTCGAAGCTATCTAAGGTAAGATAGCCGTGGGAGGGGTTCACCCCCCGCAAAACTACCACACTTTTTATGGAGGTGCTTATCATGGCACAGAAAATTACTGGTTATATCAAACTGCAAATCCCCGCCGCGAAGGCGACTGCATCCCCCCCTGTTGGCCCCGCTCTCGGTCAGCACGGTGTCAACATTGCACAGTTCATCAGAGAGTTCAACGATCGCACCAAGGATCAGGCCGGCTTCAAGATTCCCGTAGTCATCACTGTCTACTCCGACCGTAGCTTCTCCTTCATCACCAAGACCCCTCCGACCCCCACCCTCATCATGAAGGCTGCAGGTCTGAATGGCGGTTCCGGTGTTCCCAACAAGACCAAGGTTGGTTCCATTACCACCGCACAGCTCCGCGAGATCGCTGAGAAGAAGATGCCCGACCTCACCGCTGCTACCATCGAGGCAGCTATGAGCCAGGTAGCAGGCACCTGCCGCTCCATGGGCGTCACTGTCGTTGACTAATTCTGATTGACTCAATAGTCGTTTTCGAGGTCTGAGACCTCAATATGTGGGAGGATTCCATTCCGCATCACCACTTTAAGGAGGATATAACATTGTTTAGAGGTAAGAAATATAAGGACAGCGCGAAGCAGATCGACCGCTCCGTGCAGTATGAAACCACCGAGGCTCTTGCACTGGTTTGCAAGACTGCCCCCGCAAAGTTCGACGAGACCGTCGAGATCCACATCAAGCTGGGCGTTGACTCCCGTCATGCTGACCAGCAGGTTCGTGGCGCCATCGTTCTGCCCCACGGCACCGGCAAGACCCGCAAGGTTCTGGTATTCGCAAAGGACGCAAAGGTTGACGAGGCTAAGGAAGCCGGCGCTGACTATGTCGGCGGCATGGATCTGGTCGAGAAGATCACCAAGGAAAACTGGTTCGACTTTGACGTAGTCGTAGCATCCCCCGACATGATGGGTATCGTCGGTCGTCTGGGTAAGGTTCTGGGCCCCAAGGGTCTGATGCCCTCTCCCAAGGCCGGTACCGTTACCCCCAACGTCGGCGCTGCCGTCAAGGAGATCAAGGCCGGTAAGATCGAGTATCGTCTGGACAAGACCAACATCATCCACTGCCCCATCGGCAAGGTTTCCTTTGGTGCAGAGAAGCTGGCTGAGAACATGACCACCCTGCTGGGCGCCGTTA
>JAFOZC010000180.1 GCA_017391305.1 Oscillospiraceae bacterium
ACAGAGCTTGTAGCGGTGTCCAAAGTCAGATTGCCGTCCTTCAGTCCCTGCGTTCTGCCACGCCATGCCTCGGAGGTGTCAAAGTTCCGGAAGTTGTACACATAATTGTTGTAGCGTTCCTGTGCCTCCTTGCTGTTGTCGAAGTCAAAGAACAGGGATTTGCTGAGGACATTGATCTCCTCGGTGTAGGTATGGGTCTTATCATTCTTACAGGTATAGGTCATAGTACCCTTAGCCGTAAAGGTAGGCTCTTTGGTAACACTGCTTTCGTAGCTGTGCCCCGTTGCCTTGACTACATTATCCTCATAGCTGTGACCGCAACGGATGCAGGTAAAGGTGGTATAGCCATCTACGGTACAGGTGGGAGCGGTCGCCACCCCTGTGCCGTAGTCGTGGTAGCAGAGAGATCCGCTTTCCCATGTGAGAATGGGGTAGCCATTGTTGATCCCCTTGCTGTCCTCTTCGTATGCAGAGCCAAGGACGGAAGCATAGGCTCTCAGCTGATCTGCGGCAATGATGCCGGAATTGACGAAATGCAGTTTTTCCTGCAGACGGATCAGATTGACACCGTCTACGGCGTAGCAGTTCTCTACGATGCAATCTGCTTCTTCCTTCCCCATCATAGTGCCGATCAGGGCGTAGAAATAACCGATACTGTAGCAATTCTTGATACGCAAACCGGTGGTACTGCTAGAGATACCGCCTATGAGACCTCCGACAGTCGTGCCGTAGGATTTGGAGCTGATAAGGCCAACATTATAGCAATTTTCAATACGAATATTCTTGCCGGTTAAATAGCCTACAAAGGATCCGATATTGGTTGGCGCATACACCGTAGCCTTATTATAGCAGTTAGAGATCAGACTACCGCCACCTACATATCCTGCGATAGCCGCTGTACGCTTACTGCCTACGATCATACCGCTTTCAATACCCAGATTCTTAATTGTGCCGGTGTTGATAGATCCGAAAAGACCACCGTAGCCATAGTCGGACTCATTGGATTTTAGGTTATAAATCCGACACCCTCTGCCGTCAAAAGTACCGCGGAACTGGTAAGAGGAGGTCTCATTGGCACCGCCGATAGGCGTCCATGCCTTCCCTTCCAGATCGATATCCGCTCTCATTTCCAGAGTGTCGCCACTGAAGTTATCCCCGTTACGAACCATATAGGAAACCAAACGGAGATCATCTGCGGTGCGGATCTCATAGACACCGTTCACTTTGGTTAAGGTAGTCTTTCGCCCTGCATTTTCCCAAGCCAGAACGGGGAACAGCTTGTTCTGTACAAAGTAGTCCTCTGCATACCCTTCTCCCAGAGCCGCGGAGCTGCCCCTCATATCCTTGGGGGTGATCTGAGCGCAGTCAGTAAGGATCAGACTTCCGGGAGTGCCTGCGAGGGCGGTTGTATCAAGGGTATAGCAGTTGCGGATTTCGGCTGTGGTGACTGCGGCGTTGACAGAGCCTACAATACCACCCGCCACATCGGAGCGGTTGTAGCAGTTTTCAATGAGGGCATCCTTTGTATCACTGGCGAAGTAGCCCACGATACCGCCTACAGTATTGTTGCCGGAAACCAAACCTGCATTATAGCAGTTCTGCACAAGACAGCCGGAGGAAGCCAGCATACCTACGATACCGCCAATGGCAGTACGGGAGGAAACCGTAGCACGGTTATAGCAATTGAGGATCTTGGTATAATTCCGACCTGAGCCTAAGATCGCACCTACCTTGTCAGAGCCGATAATTGTACCGCTTTCTACACCTACATTTTGGATGGTTGCGGAGGAGGCGAAGCCGAAAAGACCCACATAGAGATTGCCTGTGGTAATGTCCATGTTGTAGATCCGATGTCCACCGCCGTCAAAAGTGCCGGAGAAGGTGGATTTGGTCTGTCCCTCTACACCGATATTGCCACCGATGGGGACAAATTCCTCATGAGCAAGATCAATGTCCGAACAAAGCAGGATAGTCTCTTTGCTAAAGGTCTTCTTCCCTACATTGACCATGTAAGAAAGGGATCGCAAATCTTTGGCAGTATGGATCTCGTAAATTCCCTCTGCATTGGGAGTCAAAGCAGGAAGCTCCTCTCCTGCATACACAGACCGCAGGAGGATGGGATAGCCCCCATTGGTGGGGAAGTAATTGTCCGCAACGAAGCCCTCTCCCAGGGTGGTGTAGGCCGTCTTAAGATCGGCTGCGGAAAGTCGGGTGCAATCTGTCAGAGTGCAACCGTTGGTGCTGTTCATCAGGGGAATGCCGGTCAAGCCGTGGCAGTTGATAAATTGAATGTTTGTGCCGGAAGCATCCACCGCAAGAGCGCCTTTGGTAGAGCCGGAAACACTGCCACCGTTGTAGCAGTTGCGGATCACAGAGCCTGTGGAGCTTCCGGACATCCAGCCCATAAGACCGCCACCTACCAGATCCGCTTCTACCGTACCCATATTGTAGCAGTTGGTCATGGTGATGGCATCGGGAGAGCCGATAAGACCGCCGGTGTGGCTACCGCCTGTAATAGCGGCTCTGTTGTAGCAGTTTTCCATAGTGCCGGAGAAGTAGCCTGCAAGACCTGCAACCTTCTTTTCACCGATCACTCGACCGCTTCGGATGCCCAGATTTCGGATCGTACCCTGTGCAGAACCGAAGAAGCCTACATAAAAACGCTTTGCAGTAACGGCAAGGTTGCTGATGCTGTAGCCCTGTCCGTCAAAAGTGCCTTTAAAGATCTTTCCCTTACTTCCGTTTGCGGTAGTATTACCGCCAATGGGGATCCATTCAACGGAATCTAAGTCGATGTTATTGCCTAACTTCACGGTCTTTCCGCTGTAGGTCGTGCCGGTGTTGACCTTATAGGCAAAGAGACGGAGCTGTGCCGCAGTTTCGATAACCAGATCCTTGGGGAGAGTGGTATCACACTGCCAAGTCAAAACAGGGGCATTGGTATTTTCGTATTCGCAGTCATAAACAAAGCTACTGCCCAGGGTCACTGCCATGGCGGGCATTTCCGCCACGCTAAGCTTGGCACAGTTGGAATAGCTTTCCAAAGCGCTGTTATCGGTCACTGCACTGCTCTTGATGACTGTGGTTGCATAGCAGTTATTCACCGTGACCTTGGTAACAAGGAGGCTTTCTGCGGTGGTATTGTAGAAACCAATGAGACCGCAACGACCCAAAGTGTCGGAAAGCTCACCCATGTGGTAGCAGTTGGTCAGTGTCATGGTGGTAGCGCTGGCGGCATAGCCCACGATACCGCCGGCAATGCCTGCGGCGCTTGTAACCCCGCCATAGTTGTAGGAATCCGTAATGGTGTTGCTTCCACCGATCTGACCTACCAGACCGCCGCACTGTCCGGCGGAAGAAATGACCTTAGCCTTATTGAAGCACTTTTCAATAGTAATGTTAGAAGACAAGCCCGTTAAGCCGCCGGATTTTTCTCCGCAATAAATGGTGCCACTTTCGATGCCGAAATTCTTAATGGTGGCATTGGAGGTTCTGCCGAAGAAGGCTGTAGAACCTACACCGGATTGGTTGATAAACAGATTCTTGACCACATGACCGTTGCCGTCAAAGGTACCGCGGAAGCTGTTACTTGTTCCGCTTCCGCCGATGGGGGTAAAGGTACGCCCCTTCAGATCAATATCGTTCATGAGACGAACCTGCTTTCCGTAGAAGGTGGTACCGCTGTTGACCATGGATGCAAAGCACATGAGATCTTCCGTATCATAAATCTCATAGACACCCTCGGCATTGACTTTCAGGGTAGAGCCCGACTTGTAAGCATTGAGGAGAGATTTCAGATTGGCAATGGTGGTAGTAGGCAGGGCTTTGTTTTGAGTTTCTTCTTCCAAAACAGGGGTGAAGACCACGGAAATATTGACATTGGTTACATTTTTCAGGCAAATTACCAGCTTACGGAAGCCCTCTCTGGAATTTTCACCGGACACAGAAGCGGGAGAGGTGCTGAGAGGATCGGCAGTCATAGAGGTAAAGGTAGCGTTTGAGGGCTCTGCGATCTGCGCAAGGAGTTTCTTTCCGTTCTTTGTCAGCTCTGCGGTTTTGCCGTCGGAAGAAATGGAAATTTCCGCTTCCGTATGGGCAAACCAATAGACAGTGGAAGATGATTTGATCTTCAGTTCATCCCGAAGAAGAACTCTGCTTCGGTTGTCAAAGAGGGCAAGGGCTCGCTTGCCCTGGGTCACGCCGTAGTTATCATAGGCATCCAGCATATCTACCACGGCATAGCCACCGTCATAGGCGCTTTCGTAGGAAACGATCTGGCACTTGGCATCAAAGGCCTGTCCGCCGGAGGTGCCGGGCTTGATAACCAGAGTGTTCTGTCCCTCTGCACGTTTGCGGTAGTAGGTCCAGCGTTTGCTGTCCTCCGATCGGCTGGAATATCCCGGGAGGTTATAGTTATCCGATCCCATTTCCGTGATCCAACGTTCTCCCAATGCCTCCAGAACAAAGTCGCCAACGTCCAAGTCTGTGTGGCTGTTATTATTCATGCCGGATTTGATGGCGGTATAGATCTGTGTTGCATCCCCGCCGAAGCCACGGAAGGACGCAATGCTCTCATACTCATCACTAAGGAGGAAGTGATCCGGCTGTCGCTCATCCAGAGATTTTCCTTCAACCAGTTCGGGAGAATACCAGATCATAGACAGATATTCGTCATACATGACACTGGTGCTTTGCATGGAACGCTGATACAGGGACAGCTCCGGCATATTGAAGCGGTTGGCATACCAGTGGAGCAGAGCACCGTCCATGAGGGCCGCATTGCCGTCACCGAAGTTAAAGGTGTTGCTGTAACCGTTCATAGCCAGCAGATACTGACCTGACTCCTTGATCCCCTCCATATCGGAAAGCCCAAAGTCCGTACCCAGAACGCTACGGAGGGTTTCCATGAGAATGACCATGAAGCCCGCACCCAGCTGATAGTAGCCCGGGCCTTCGGCATAAGAGCCTGCGGGGGTCAGGGTGGCATTATGGCTCTGGACATTGGTCACGGCCTTGGACAGGACAAAGCTACACTGGGAGGGATAGCTTTCGTAAATGGCACAGGCTGCAATGGAAAGACCT
>JAFOZC010000181.1 GCA_017391305.1 Oscillospiraceae bacterium
ATGATCATGAACATTCTTTCCACCTGCTCCTTTGCCTGTACCGCCGCTGTGATCTATAAGAAGAAGCACAGCCTCTTCGGCGCTGTTCTGGGACTGAGCATCGGTGTGATCCTGATGACGGCCGTTATGCTCGGATGGAACTACATTCTCACCCCCCTGTACATGAATCAAAATCGGGCAGATGTAGCGGCAATGCTGGTGCCTATGTTCCTGCCCTTTAATCTGATCAAGGGCTGTCTCAATGCCGCTATCACTTCCCTGCTGTATCGTCCCCTGGTACAGGGTCTGCGCAGAGCGGGCTTACTGCCGGAAAGCAAAAGCGGTAAGGCTGTCAGTAAAGTCGGCAAGCTCCTCTTCTACGGCGGTGCGGTGCTACTGATCCTTGCATCCGTAGCCGCAGTTTATCTTCTCAAATAAGCTATGGAGAATCCGCAAGATGTTAAGAAAAGGAATTGTCTTTTGCTGTACCATGTGCTATACTGTGAGCAGATCATATGGAGGTAGATAGAAATGAAATCAATTCGTGATGTGTTTAAGATAGGAAAAGGCCCTTCCAGCTCCCACACTATGGGCCCTGAGAGGGCGGCCAAGATTTTTCTGAAGCGGAATCCCGAGAGCGCTTCCTTTAAGGTCGTGCTTTACGCCTCCCTGAGTAAGACCGGCAGCGGACACGGCACAGACCGTGTGCTGTATGAGGTCCTCGGTTCTGACCGCACCGAGGTCATTTTCTCCGACTCCGAGGAGCCGGTACCTCACCCCAACACCTTGGACTTCTTTGCCTATGACAAAAACGGCAAGGAGCTGTCCCAAATGCGGGTGCTGTCTGTTGGTGGCGGTGACATCCAGATCGTCGGTGAGCCTGCGGAAGAACTGGAAGAGACCTATCCCGAGAACTCCTTTGCAGAGATCACCCAGTTCTGTAAATGGCGCTATATCTCTCTGCCGGAATACGTGGAGCTGAACGAAGGCCCGGAGATTTGGGACTTCCTTGCCACGGTTTGGGAAACCATGAAGGCCGCCATTGAGCGCGGTATCAAGACCACCGGCATTCTCCCCGGAGGACTTCAGCTTAAGAGAAAGGCAAAGGCCATGTACGAGAACGTTGTACCCAATGAGCGAGCTCAGCTCATGGAGCTGCGTATGATCGCCGCCTTTGCCCTTGCGGTAGCAGAAGAAAATGCAGACAATGGTGTCATCGTCACCGCTCCCACCTGCGGCTCTGCCGGTGTTCTTCCCTCTGTACTGTATTATATGCAGATCACCCATAACATGCCGGATGAGACGATTTGGGAAGCCCTTGCCGTTGCAGGTCTCTTCGGTGCTTTGGTAAAACGGAACGCCTCCGTTTCCGGTGCAGAGCATGGCTGTCAGGCAGAGATCGGCACCGCCTGTTCTATGGCGGCGGCCGCCCTTTGCGAGACATATAACATGGATCTTGCCCAAATCGAGTATGCCGCAGAAATGGCAATGGAGCATCAGCTCGGTCTTACCTGCGACCCCATCTGCGGTCTTGTGCAAGTCCCCTGTATCGAAAGAAATGCCGTTGCCGCCAAGCGTGCTATGGATGCCTTCAACCTCTCCACTCTTCTGAAAGGCACACGAAACATCAGCTTCGATATGGTCGTACGCACCATGAAGGAAACCGGCGAGCATATTTCCGAGCACTACCGTGAGACCAGCGAAGGCGGACTTGCCCGTCTGTATCACAGAAGGAAGCGGAAAAAGTAAGCCTCTCCCCATCAAGCTACAGCCCCCTTGCCTCTGCGCAATTGCAGGGCAAGGGGGCTTTTGTTCCCCATACAGGATACAAAATAGGATCAACACAAAAAACACTTGTGGAATTTGGGATTGTATGATATAATGAGAAGATGAAGAATACCCTATAGAAATAAGGAGTGTTATTGATATGAAATTAGGTATTGTCGGACTGCCCAATGTAGGGAAATCTACTCTCTTTAATGCCCTCACCGGCTCTCACGCAGAGACCGGCGCTTATTCCAATGCCGCCGCAAAGCCCAATATCGGACAGGCCAAGGTGCCTGATTCCCGTTTGGATTGGCTGACCGAGTATTATCACCCCAAGAAGACCACCCCCGCTACCATTGACTTCGTGGATGTGGTCGGTATCAAGAAGGGCGGCGGCAGAGGAAATGCTTATTTGCAGACCATCCGTCTGGTGGATGCCCTTGTGCATATTGTCCGTTGCTTTGAAAATGACGAGATGTTCACCGATCCCGCTGATGCACAGAGAGATGCCAACGATCTGGCTCTGGAGCTGATCCTTGCAGATATGGAGGTCGTGGAACGCCGTCTGGATAAGGCAAACAAGGCCGCCAAGAGCGGTGACAAGAAGGCCAAGAGAGAGTCCGAGATGTGCCAGTCTCTGCTGGATCATCTGTTGGAGGGCAAGCCCGCTTCTTCCTATGAGTTTACGGAAGATGACAAGGACATTCTTCAAGACGGCGGTCTGCTCAGTGTGAAGCCTGTGATCTATGTTGCCAATATGGCAGAGGATGATATGGCAAACTATGAGGATCACCCCCAGTACAAGGCACTTGCCGCCATTGCCGCAGAGCAGGGTGCCGCTGTCCTTCCCGTTGCCGCCAAATTCGAGGAAGAAATTGCAGAAATGGACGATGAGGATGCCGCCATGTTTATGGAAGAGCTGGGCCTGACAAACCGTAGCCTTGACCGTCTGATCAATGCAAGCTATGATCTTCTGGGCTATATCTCCTTCCTCACCGGCGGTGAGGACGAGGTCCGTGCTTGGACCATTACCAAGGGTACAAAAGCCCCCAGAGCCGCAGGTAAGATCCACAGCGATATCGAAAGAGGCTTCATCCGTGCAGAAACCGTTGCCTTCGACGATCTGGTCGCCTGCGGTACCATCGCCAACGCAAAGGCCAAGGGCCTGTTCCGCAGTGAGGGCAAGGAGTACGTCATGAAGGACGGCGACATCGTCAACTTCCTGTTCAACGTCTGATCCTCTCCCCTGTTCCAAAGGCTATTACAAGGAGTCTCCTTCCAAGACTGATCCATAAATGCCGCAAAGTGTGCTACAGCCCTTTGCGGCATTTATTTTTGAAAAAAAATTTCCAACAGACCTTGCATTATTCCACGGAAGCACCTATACTATAGACAGATAGTACATTCTGTTATGCCACATAGAGAAAGGAGGCGGCGGAATGAAAAATATTCCTACCTTTGATACCGTCTGTGAACTATTCGAGAAAAAGCCCAATGTCTGGAAGCGCGTCAAGCCTCTCCTGCAGCTTGGCTTATTGCTTGCCCCCGGTGTACTGATCGGCAGTTTCGGTACATTCCCCATGGTTCTGGAAGCTCTGGGCAACGGTTTGACGCTGAGCGACACAGTGGATCTTCTGGAATCTGTGCTGTTTCCCGTAACAGGCCGTTTTCGCAAGAAGCCCAATTACTCCTCCCCCTACGATCTTCCTCGGCTTGCAAATACCATGGTGATCTTCTCTGCTTGGTTCTCCGTCTTGGAAGAAAAAGCTCCCGAACTGTGGTATAACTTAGAGCTGGACGAAGCCGGCTTCCGGGTGATGGAAGAGAAATGCAGGGCGGAATACCAAAAGGTTCAGAAGCTGCTGGGCGGTGACGGACGTAACATCCTCCTTCCCGGTGGGGAGGGTGACCGAGTTTTGGAAAGGCTGTACAGCATCCTGAAGGACCGAACCCGACATCTTGCTCAGGGCTTAGTCGCCACAGAGCATCTCCCTGTGGAGTGGGAAGCCCTCCCGTCCTTGGCTGTGAAAAAATATCACCGCCATTGTGAAATACTACAGAAATATAACGACTACCACAACTGGGTGGATCAGCAGCATAAGGAACAAATTCTGAAATATCTGCAGAAACAAAAGACACCTCCCCCTGACGAGCCCGGAAGGCTTTATCTCCCGGCGATCTCCTCCCTCCTCGATCGAGAGCTGTTCCATGGACGTGAAGACCTGCTACATACTATAGAGACCGATTTTCTCCGGAGGAATACCGTGATCCTAAGTGGTCTGGGCGGTATAGGCAAGACGGAGCTTGCCATCGCCTACGGCAGAAGACGTCCCGATCCCCAAAGGGTATACTTCCTCCCCTTCCGAACAGATTTCAAGGAGACCGTAGCCATAGGTGTTTTGGCAGGTATGGCTGAATATGCGGATCAAAAGCTCTCTGTAGACGATGCCTACCCCATTGCCATGAATCGGCTCCGGGAATGCAACCATGAGGATCTGCTGATCCTGGATAATGTAGATGCATCCCTGCAGAGCCTCAATGGGGTAATAAGGGAAGTGGGAGCCCTGCCTATGCAATGCCTGGTCACCACCCGCCACGAGACCCACGGAGCTATAGAGGTAGACAAACTGCCGGTGGAAGAGCTGCTGAAGATCTTCGATGACTACGAAGCTCCCGTATCCCCGGAGGATCGACTCAGCCTCATCCATGCTGTGTATCGCCATACCCTGACCGTCAGCCTGATCGCCGCTACCCTCAGTAGTGGGATGGTGAAGGCAAAGACTCTTTTGGATGCCCTGAGGAATCAAAATCTGGAAGACATTCTCCTTCCGGAGATAGATGCCCATTATCCCGGAGCAGAGGAGCAGAAAAAGATCTATGGCCATCTGCGGACAGTGTTCCGGGTGACCAATATGGGCGATGCCGCCGAGAAGGCCCTGTGCTGTGCCACTCTC
>JAFOZC010000182.1 GCA_017391305.1 Oscillospiraceae bacterium
AGGAGTACCAGTCCGCAGATTTCACAGTGCTTGCCTTCTGTCAAGCCGGATTCCGTGCAGGTAGGCTCTACCGCAGAATCGGTGATAGCTGTGTGTCCTGTTGCAGGGACACTTTCCTGTGCGAGGAGTACCAGTCCGCAGACCTCGCAGTGAATGCCCTCCGTCGATCCTGCGACAGTACAGGTAGGCTCTGTAGGGGCATCGGTCACTTCCCTATGTCCCTTCGGCTCGGTGACAGCGGTAAAACGAAATGTTCCGTAGGCAGTTGTTTTCCATGTGTATGTATCTGTACCCGGGGCAGTACAGGTCGCCGCCTTGGTTACGGTTTTGCTATAGTCGGTGGTATTCAGCTTAGGTAAGGATAGGGTGGTAGTAGCCTTGCAAGCAGAGCAAGTACCTGTTAAAGTGCCTGTTGCAGAGGTGGTAGGATTCTTGCTTGCTTTGTATCCATAGCTATGTCCATCCGGCACGACCCATTGGGGGCCCACATAGATATAATCCACAGAAATTCGGCTGGTGGAATCTTTTCCGTTGATACCGTTGAACATTACCTCCAAGTATTTTACATTGACTTCCTTCATGGCATTGGGGATAGTAGCTGCGGCAACGTACCATTCCCCCACGGTTGTGGCTGTGGCGGATACAGATGTCCAGTTCTTTGCATCCTCGGACACATGGAAGCGAATTTTGGGCATTTTTCCATCTATTCCATCGCAGTTTTGGATGCGGAACTTGATTTTGAACATATCTGCCTGGGGGAAAGAAAAGCTGAGTCCTCTGCGGAGCCAAGGGCTTCCTCCGTCTGTTACCTTAGCCGGTGTAAAGGAAAGCACGCCATCGGACACAGTGACAGCAGAGATGCGGTTTTTATTATAGGTCCAGGAATCGGCATCCGTGCTTTTGTCAAAGGTAAAATTCGCCTTTGTCCACATACGGAATACCCTGTTGCCCTCGGGAATCCCGTCCGATGCAATGGGCTCATAGCAAATCGCATCCCAATACAAATAAGAACCGTAGAAGTCGATCCCCTCGATTTCCATAGAGGTTTCCCGGAAGGCAAAGCCCTCGGAGGGGAGCAAAGCACCGTCCTTATCGTAAACGAGGACCGCTGCCCGATATTCGTGGCTGTTGTTCACATCTTTTGTAACCGTAATGGGAAGGAACATCTTGTCGGTATTTCTGTCATAGGAGATGCCCTGATATCCCCAGCCGGATCCCTTTCCTTCATCATACTTCTGTCCGTAGTCTCCAAAATGGGCTTCTATTTGCCCACTGATCGCCTCCTCGGAAAGGGTAAAGGCTTCCTGCAATTTTCCGCTGAGCTTCATTTCACGCAGATCGATCTCCGCTTTGTAGAATTTGTTCTTGTTGGCAATGAGCAGTTGGGCGATTCCGTCTTTTGTGGAGGTAAAGGCAAGTCCGGAGGTGTTCATCCGGTCGGAAGCGATCTCCTCCTGCAGGGCATCGGTAGCTCCCTTCCATACGATCACAGCGGTTTTGTCAATGACACCGTCGGCGGTGATCCGCAGGAGGGTCCCACTGCGGAGATATCTGGTTATAAGAATATAGGTGTACGTTGTGCCGTTTACCTTGTCCGTTACGGCGGTCATATCATTGGCATGACCTATGCCGATGCGATTGGGGTCATCATAATAGTCGGTGACAATTGTTTTTTGCTCCATGGTTTTCAGATCCGTTTGGAACAGAGTGGTGTAGAGGGAGGGTCTGGAGCCATCTTGGGCTCGGTAGCCCTTTCGTGTGACTGCTGTGTAGAGGTGGTTTCCTGCAACGGCCAGACCTTGAACCCCGTCTACTTGATCCCGTCCCTCTACGGAGACATAAACATCTCCGAAGTTCAGGATCTGGGAACACACAGCGCCCTTGTTGGTCGTAGGCTTCGGATCGCTTGCACCGGAAGAAAAGCAAGTCAGTATTACAGACAAAATCATGGCGAAGGCAAGAGAAATAGTGGCTTTTTTCACAGAAAACAACTCCTTTTTCATTTAGTGACCCGGCAACACAGCACCCTTATGTATCCAAAAGGGATGCAATTATTTTATATCACAAAGCTGTTTTGCCGTCAATGGATTTGTGCTCCGTCCGAAAAGAAAGAGATATGAAACGATCCCCATTCCCTGTCCGAAAAGCAAGGGAATGGGGGATCTTCTATTCTCAATAGCCTACGCTGACCCCAAAGAGGAGGATCAGGACGGTGAGGGCGAAGACCAGAAGCTGGAGCTTCCATGTCCATTTGACCCATTTTCCGTAGGAGACATTTGCCATAGACAGGCCGATGAGTAATACGGGATTGGTGGGGATGATGGCATCGGAGAAGCCGTCTGCCATGCAATAGGTCAGGATCACCAGAGAGGGGGAGATGCCCAAGGCGGTGGCAATGGGCATGACAATGGGCATGACCAGTACGATCTTGGCAGAGGCAGAGCCGATGAATAATTGCAGGAACAGGATCAGGGCATAGATCAGCAGGATGGCAAGGAAGGGGCTCTTCCCCTCCAGAATCGTCAGAGCCTTGTGCATGATGGGGTCTAAAATACCGCTTTCCGTCATAACCAATTTGACAGAGGAGGCCAGGGCGATCATCAGCACTGCCGGGAGCATGGCAGAAGCTCCCTTCCAAAGCTGTTTCAGCACTTCTCCAAGCTTACCGCAGACCAATTTTCCCGCAAGCAATCCCGACAGCAGGAAGCTTGCCGCCAATATGGGAATGGCAAGGCCGGAGATGGCACGGATAGAGGCAATGGCAAGGAGCGCAAGACCTTGCACTGCAAAGAAGCCGCAATAGATTCGGAAAATTCTCTGCTGTGCGGGATCTTTTTCCCCTACAGGCAGCTCCAAGGCGCTTCGCTTGATCAGATCCTCCTCATAGGTCAGGGAGTGCTTGGGGCTTCTGCGGATCTTCCGCATATACAGCAGAAGGAAAATGCAGAGGGAAACGTAGATCAGCAGGAAGAACAGCAGCCGCAGCCACAGACCGTCGGCGGGGCTTACATTCATGTATTGGGAAGCCAAGCCGACGGAAAAGGGGTTGGTGATCGCCGCAGAGAAGCCGAAGCAGGCGGCCAGCAGACAGGTTCCCAGACCCATCATGGTATCCATGCCCATAGACAGCATGAAGACCACCATAATGGGGAGAAGAGTTACAAGCTCTTCAAACATACCGAAGAAGCTACCGAAAAGCATGAACAGCAGGACGGTAATGCAGATCACCGGGCCGCTCTTTCCCCGAAGCTTTTCCATGATTCGGGAAATAAAGATCTTCACGCCCCCGGTAGCCTCTAAGAGCTGGAACACACCGCTCATGATCAGCAGGAATAGGCTGATCATAATAATGGTGATCCCGTCTTCGGATGCGAAGACCCGTACCGGCGCCGTCAGCACTCGCCAAGGGGAGATCCCTACGACCTCACCCTGTCGGTAGCTCTCAGGAAGGATCACACCTTGTGCATCTCGCTCGTAGCTGCCCTGAGGGATCACATAGGACAGCACACCGCACAGAAGCAGGATACTGCACAGCACCAATACTACGGTCAGGAAGGAACGGAGGCTGATCCCTGCGAAGGCCTCTTCCTTCTTTTCCTTTTTCACCGAAAGCTGCGGATTTGTTCTTGCCATAAAACGATCCTCCTGTTTCTCTCTTATCGGGGGGATGGGGTCATCCTGTCGTACAGGATCAAAGAGGCTTGGTACCAATCTACCGCCGAGCGCCGCTCTTGGGGAACGAAATAATAGATCTCACTGCCCTGATAGCTTTCGAAATTCTCTCCGGCACCAAAGAGCAGACGGTAGATTTTTTCTATGGGGAAATGGATCTCGCAATTTTCGCCATCCTTAGTACCCTTGTAGCACAGACCCTCGGCGGTCAGGGTGCAGACCCCTTCTCCGGCGGGACGGGTCAGGGAACGGCCGTCTGTGGAGGACAGGCGAAGGGTCACAGGGGAGCTGAGGGAGAAGGCGGGATCGCCTTGGATCTGCTCGGCAAGGGCTTGACCCTGCCAGTCATACCATTGGGATAAATTACGGAAGGGGAAGCCTTCGGAGAAGCCGTAGCGATCATCCATAATTGTCAGCTCACCGCAGTTGTCGCACAGGATGCGCCTTCCCTTGGTTTGGATGCTGTGTTTTCCACCGCAACGGGGACAAAGGGTGAGGATGTTTTCCAAGCCCTCTGCCAGATCACGGTTGCGGTAACGAAGCTGAGGCTTGCTTTCCAGCCAACGGAATTCGTCATAATACAGGCGGTTTTCCACAGCTTCCTTGATTTCCTTCACAGACAGGGAGCTGATCTCCTCGGCAGTGAAGAGCTGCTCCAGCTCCGCTTCTACCAAAGCACCCCTTCTGGGACTTTTGCCCCACTTGGGATTTGCCAGATAGTCACCGCTGAGCTTTACGGTATAAACGGGAACAGCCGCCTTCTTCAGGAAGGGATAGGTACCCTCCTGAATATCCTCGAACTGTCCGGCGGTAGAAAGTCTGGCCTCCGGCATCATGGCAAGGACACCGCCGGTTTTCAGCACCTTCAGACAGTTCTTCGTGCTTTCCAGATCCAGAGCGAACATGCTCTTGGGGAAACAGCCCAGATATCTGAGAAGCGTGCCCAAAATTTTATGATAGAAATACAGACGGGCTACCACGAAATTGGGTCGCACACGGAACAGGAGCTTTTCTGCATACAGGAAGTCAATAAAAGATCCGTGGTTCACCAGTACAATGGCAGGGCCTTTCCATTCCCCATCGGTTTTGTCCGTGGCCTTGATCCGAATGCCCTTGAGGGCATAGTAGAAGCGCACAGCAAAATACAGGGGATACAGTACAAGCTTCTTCACCGGCTGTACTGCGGTTTTGGAGGAATAGGGGGGCTTTGAAGCAAAGGTATTGATCTTGGCAAAGAGCCAATCTTTTTTTAATGTCATCAGCAGTACCACCCCGATCAGCACCAAGAACACACACACAGACAGCACCCAAGAGGCGCTGAGTGTCATGTGACCCAGAGCCACCCCGATACACACAGAGGGGATAGAGCCCAACAGGGTGACGAGAATATATCTGTGATACCGCATTCCCACTCCGGCGGCAAAGAAGCAGATCATGCCGTAGGGAATGGCAGGCAGGAAGTACAGTAGCAGAATGACCGCCACGATTCGGGAAGAGCCTGCCAGAGCCTCCAGATCGAAGCTCAGATTCTTACGGAAAAATCTCTGCAAGCGACTGCCAAAACAGCGGTACAGCATATAGATCAGGGTATTACCCACAAGCACACCTGTCACACAGCAGGCAAGACCCACGGGGAAGCCGAAGGCCAGTCCTGCCAGAACCTGAATCGGCTCTGCGGGAATAAAGGTGCAGATCACTTGAAGCATGGACAGGATGGCAACAGAGCCATAGCCCCAAAAGCCCGTATCCAACAGGCGATCCCGAAGCTCTTCCTCAGAATACTTCCCCATAAACAGCCCCTTCACCAGTTCCCGATTCTCCTGCGGGAACAGGAAAAAGACCATGAGCAGCAGTATAAAAAGAAAGACACCGATCAAAATTTGAATTTTATTTCTTCTGGTTAACATAATATATCCACCGTTTACAGTCAATTTACAATTTATTATATCATACATCCCCCACACATATCAAGTGCCTATTCCTGCAATCTTCTCAGAGTTTGTGTGAGCAAACTTCAAACAGTGCGAAAACCGGGATTTAATGCTCCGTCTATCAATGCCCACCGCCCCCTTGGCTCTCCCTCCGGGAGAGCTGGCGCGAAGCGCCTGAGAGGG
>JAFOZC010000183.1 GCA_017391305.1 Oscillospiraceae bacterium
GGGAATGTGAAGCTCCTTCTGGACACCGCAAGTGCCATTGCTAACGGCACAAAGCCTGTGTTCTTCACCCGAGGTAACCGAGAGATCCGTGGCAATTACTCCTATCTTTTGGATCAGGTAACACCGACAAGCAAGAACGGCAAGAGCTATTATACCGTAGAGCAGGCGGATTTCTTCGCTATTGTATTAGACTCCGGTGAAGACAAGTATGACAGCGATGCCGCTTACGGAAGCACCGTTGATTATGAGAAGCACCGTAGAGAGCAGACCCAATGGCTGGAGCAGCTCCTTGCTGAGGGAAAGTGGAGGGATTACCCCACCAGAGTGGCCTTCTGCCACATGCCCATTCCCCGTATCACAGGCTCTGCTCTCACGGGAGAGCTTGCCAAATGGACCGCCCTTCTGAATCAAATGGGCATCAGCCTGCTGATTTCCGGTCACAACTATGACCACGGTCTGTATCTTCCCGGAGATAGCAGTCTCTTGGGCGATCCTAAGTACAGCACCTTGGTAAGCTGTGATGTAGACAATCCCCAGCATACCTACAGTGGCTCTTACCTGACTCTGGGATTAGAGGAGATCAAGGTAGAGAACGTCTCTGCCGCAAAGAAGCTCCTGAAAACCTCTATTGCCCCTAACCTCACAGGCCCTCATGCCCCCATAGAGTCCGATCAGTACCTGATGTTCGACTTTGTGGGAGATCCCGTGGCATTGGATCGGTATCACAGCTTTGTTTACGGCGGCATCAACTTTGACCTGAAGAGCAATTGGGATCCCGAAGCTAACACAAGCACAGCCACTGTGACCCGTGGCAGTATCAGCTTCTCTCCCAAGGATGCCACTGTGACCTCCGCAGGCATCCACAGCCGTCCCGGGGGCAACGCCAAGGGCAACTGGGCCTACAGACCCCTGCATTACTTCCCCAAGGAAGGGGACTACTGTCAAGTACGATTCAAGATCGAAAATGCCGTGGCAAGCTCTGCCGACGGTACTGCCAAGTTCCGTCTGGATGTGGACTGTCCCAACGATCTCAACGACGATCCCAATGTCAGCAAGACCTACACCCGTTTTGAGCAAAGCTTCAAGGCCGTCGATGTGGTCGGCAAGGGCTATGTGACCCTGAGCTTCCCCTTGAACAGCGTGGAATATTCTAAGTTCCAATTCCTCAATCTGGTACATCCCCAGTTTGTGGGACTATGCTCCGAAAGCGGTAAAACGGCAGTATACACCATAGACTATCTCTACATCGGGCCGAAAGATAGCTTCCCCAAGCAGGAGGACTATCTGTTCTTCGATTTCACAGATACGGAACAGGACCGTCAGCGCTATCATAGCTTCACCTACAATTATACGAATTTTGACCTGCCTTCCTGCTGGACAGCCTACAATGCCTCTCCCCTGTCTACCATTCGGGACGGAGCTCTGTGTCTGGCTGTGACCTCTCTCAACAAGGATTCCAGCCACAGCATCCGCAGTCATCGGGATAATGTCAGAGGGCTTCACTACATCCCCGGCGAGAATGATGTGCTTCAGGTACGTTTACAGATCCGCAATGCCGCCGCCTCCAATGCTGACGGCATCGTGAAATTCTGCATGAATTTTGACCGTAATAACAGCTTGACTTTGGCAGACGGCAGTTCCCGTACCTACTCCCATTACGAGATCCCCGTTGTCCTTGGGGAGGTGGTAGATCAGGGCTGGTTCACCTTAGAGCTGGCTCTGACAGATTGGGAGTATCAGGCATCCGAATGGATCACCCTCATCCATCCCCAATTCAAAGATGTGACCAACGCCTCAGGGAAGACCGCCGAATTCCTCATAGACTATATTTATATTGGGGCGGAGAATAAGAGCCCCACTGCCAATACCGTGACCTTCTGTCACGAGGACGGCACTGTTCTGGAAGAGCAAAAGGTAGCCACAGGGGAAGCCGTCACCTACACCGGCACTACTCCGGAAAAGGGCTTCGATGTGCAGAACCACTACAGCTTCGCAGGCTGGGTGATGGCTGACGGAGAGTCTGCCGACCTTCACTCCGTAACGGAGAGCATGGTGGTCTACGCAAGCTTCCAAGCACAAGGCCACAGCTACGAGGAGACGATCCTCACTGCCCCCAACTGCACTACCGAAGGTGTCAAGAGCCTGAGCTGTTCTTGCGGCTACAGCTATACGGAGGCAGTATCTGCAATGGGTCACAGCGCCGAGGAGATCCCTGCCATCCCTGCCACCTGTACGGAAGGGGGCATGAGTGCAGGCGCTCGTTGTACTGTCTGTGATGCAGTGCTCCAAGCACCCGAAGCCACTGCCCCCTTGGGACATGAGCCCCAAATTCTTCCCGGTCGCCCTGCCGATTGTCTGAACTCGGGATTATCCGACGGACAGCAGTGCGGTCGCTGTGGCATCCTTCTGAAAGAACAGGAGATCCTCCCCCGTCTGGGACACAGCTACGGATACAGCGATCTTGGGGACAAGCACTTGCGCAAATGCACACGCTGTGGTAAGGAAAGCACTGCCTCCCACAGCTTTGTAAACGGAAGCTGTGTCTGCGGTGCAGTGGAAGCAGGGGCTGTTGAGCTGGCTACTTTGAAGCTCAACCATACCCTGAATCTGGCAAGCGACATTTCCGTGAATTTGGCGGTAAGCAAGAGCCTCCTTGCCGGCTTCGATATGAGCACGGTTTATATCCTGTCGGAGCTGGATCTTTATGAAGGGAATGTTAAAGTCGGTAGCCAAAGTGTGAAGCTTATGCCCATAGAGCAAGGGAGCTATTATTACTTCAGCCTGGAGGGCTTGACCGCAGTACAGATGAATGACCGCATCCGGTCTGTTCTCTACGGCATAAAGGATGGCAGACTCTACTGCTCCCCCATTGACGATTACAGCATTTCTGACTATGCTCTGTCTCAGATGAATAAGGCTAACTCCTCCCAAAGCTTGAAGGTGCTGTGTGCCGATCTCCTGAGATACGGCAGTCTTGCCCAGACCTATAAGGGCTACCGCACCGATGCCCTTGCAGACAGCTCCATGAC